>NZ_DALZCD010000008.1:0-31386 GCF_031978025.1 Erwinia sp. | reverse complement strand
AGTGAAGTCCTGTGACTGCCCTTCAGACCTGTCGGATTGTTACCCTACAGGTGCTTAAGCAAAAACGCCCTATCTCACAGGTTGTGAAATCTGGATTGCGTTCATTTTCATCCATGCCTGGCTACTCCCCGCCTCAATCAATATCTTCTGCAGATTGCTGGCCTTAAGCCCCTTACGGGTAACCAGAGTTTTTCCTTCAGGCAGCTGGCACACATACCCTCTCACATCAGATAGCCTTTAGACCAGGCGCTTAAGCATGTGGATAGCGACCCCACCGTTTCGTTCTTCACTGCGCTCAAATTCATAGCCCCATGATGCGTAGAGGCGAAGATTTACTTCAAACAGCGAGTTCGTATAGAGCCGGACGATAGCTAAACCCGCCTGAACTGCCAATTGCTCTGCATGAGCCACCATTCTCCTTCCATAACCGCGTTGCTGAAAACGTGGGTCAACAGCAACGTTTTCAATGAGGATATCTTCCTTGCGCTGAATTGTTTCAATGAGCGCGGCCAACTCTGCGCCACAGAACAAAAGGTCAACTCTGTGCTCTTTGATGAACGCAGCATGATCTGCCTTCATGGGAAGAGGTTCCCGACCAATCACCGGCACCCACCTGGCGTAAGCCATTCTTGTTAGTGCTGTAACAGCCTCTGCATCGCTCATCGCTGCGATTCGCATTGTCTCGGTCATGGTTTTATTTATCTCTTTATGACAGGGGGAGGAACTCAAATTTACTATAAAATTTCTTCGGCGCACCGCGAAAACTCGTGTACTAAAAGATTCTTTTTCGATGAGCAAAATGCAGACCGCTCTGCTGTTTTTCGTGCATTTAAATATTCTGAGCCAGGATTAAGCGTTAAATAAGCTAACATGATTTTTGACAACGCTGCCTCTCAGCCCCCTTTGGCAGAATGACATTCAGGGCCTGCCTGATAAGCTGCAGACGGCGTATATAAGCAGCAATCGATGCCGTAAGATTGATATTTGCCGCGGTGTCGAACTGCGTAAACAGGATGACCTTATCCAACTGCCGTAAGGCAACATCGCCTGCCATAAGCGCCACCAGGCGTGCAATGTGGGTATTTTGTTAACATGGAGGAAGCATGACTGAACCACTGGATACACTCTTGAAGCTGGACCTGACTACCCCTCTGAAGAAGCAAGACGGTAACACGGCCCGTACCTTCAAGTCCGCCGAACTTGTCGAAACGGTACTGGCTGACCTGGAAGCCAAAGGCATAATCCGACGCGGCGAGAATTATTTCGATGTTATCGCTCCCACTACAGGTGCAACCACCAGCTCGGTGAATCGTACACGCACCGAGTTTAAATTACCGGCTCCTGTCTTCCTGAAGAACTACACCGAATTCCTCGTTCGCCTGAAGGGTGAGCTGCTGAAAGTGAACCACGAGCGCGACGTGGTAGTGCTGCAGCTACACTGTGACGATGGCAATGATCCTACGATTAAAGGGTTCTACGATAATGGTGTGATTAAGGTAGGCGTGCGCCAATCCGACAAAACCACCGCCCCCGACAAAATCAATGTGGCCACGGTCGGCGCCACCCCGGCGCTTATTGAACTGGAATACCGCATCAAAGGTAACACGCTCACCGTGGTGTCTGGTCATGGAGAAACGGCTATTCGTAAAGAGTTTACTCTCACTGCGGATCGATTAGCCCGCCCGCATGTTCCGCACGTGGGCGTGTACAATCAGGTTGAGCAGGGGGCTAAAGGCGAGCTGCCTGGCGACAGCTCCGTACTGCGCATCTATGAGTTCTATGCGGGTGAAGCGCCTGTTGTGGTTCCGCCTGACCAGGCCGCGAAGCTGGACGCCGAGCTGGACAAGCTGTTGCAGGATTACCGGTCAGGAACCATCGATTTGAGTGCTGCAAAGCTCGTTTTGAACGATATCTCGACGCGTATTAAAGCTGTAGAAAATGCCGATGCCCGTTATGCCCTGAACGTCAAGACAGCGGCCATTAAAGCCCAGCTGAAGTAAGCCGACTTGCCCATGGTCCTCCCTCCGCCCCCTCACGGTCATCGGTATATGGCCACCATGGGCAAACTCAGCATAAACAGTCCGGAAAATGCAAGGAATCCAGCGCCGTATCGGCGTGAATCAGGGGGGTGATTATCCGTTCAGCCAGGTCGTGCAAGTGCTTGATCAGGCGACTGTCAGGCTGGTGTCAGGTGGCTGTCAAGTTCCGATCGTGGTGATGTGGCGTGGCTTTAGTCACACTGTTCATGGCCAATTGACTCTGAGGAGATAATCAATGAGTGACACAAACAAATTCAGGGCGCTGCGCCTTAAGCGAGCCTGGTCGCAGGAACAGCTTGCTGAATTATCCGGCCTGAGTACGCGAACCGTGCAGCGCATCGAGAGGGGCGAACGACCTGGCCTGGAAACGCTAAGCGCCTTAGCGGCTGTATTTGAGGTAAGCGTTACGGATCTTTCCAGCCCGGAAAATGTGGGAGACGGTGCGCTCGATCAGCGAATTACCGAGACGAGAAACCGGGTGGCCGAGGAAGGCCGGTTTTACCGCTCGGTCATGACGGCGTTCGTCGTCTGCCTTCTTCTGTTTACGCTTAACCGCTTTACGTCTCCCGCCAGCCACTGGTCGTTATGGGTGGCAGCTATCTGGTTTGCGTTGCTCGCCATGCGGGGCCTGAGGATATTTTTATTTAGCGAACTGATTAGCAAATGGCAGCAAAAAAGGCTTCACCATCTGCTGCGCAAATAATGCCCGGTTAATCAGTCAGTGAGGCTTTTTTATTCCCTCTTGCCCACTGGCCTCATCTATCGAGAGCGTGCTGGATCAATCTGCCTGTCTGTGCAGGGTCAAAGGCCTATCGGCTGATAGCCCTGCCACTCTGGTTTATCGCGCTGGCCAGCAGCACAGGGAGTCAGATGAATAAACAAGCCCCCTACTTTTTCCAGTAACAGGCAATCGTCAACATCCTTTAGATCATCCTTATGCTGATGATCAACGCCACAGAGCAGCGTTTTAAGCGCCCTCTTTTTAGCTTGATGGGCGCTTTTGGCGACAAACAGATCGAACTCGTGCAGCTCTGCTAATGTGTCCGGCCGGTAACCTCCGGCATTCACAAAATATAATTTTTCCGCAGATTGAGGCGGTTCAGCAGAGAGGGTGACCGCATAACCGTCTGCCCACGTTATACGGCTATAGCCGTCAATATGAATTTTATCGCTGTCGCCAAACCACGCTTCCCGCAGAGCAGGCCAGGCCTCTTTCGGTTTACTGGCCGCGACAAACTGGATGTCATGCACTTCAATATTTGATTTGCCAGCATTGCCGCCGACGTAAAACATATAAAGATTCATCAGACCTCTTGTTTAAAACCCGCGCCGCTACGTATTTAACTACACAACGATGTTAACCTCAATTTGCTGACATTGCGTCGGGATGATACCCAGGACGTTTTTGCCTGGAGCACGGGATTCAATATTCGCCCGAGCCACGCCCTGTCCGTAATAAAGCGTCACTGATGACCGTTATCCGGGGCAGTGGTGAATGGGGTCCATATTATCGCCGTAAACAGGCAGCAAATACGCAATGTGATAAGGCTCAGAAACACCATCACGACAAGCGTGCCATCGTGACTATAAAGAAGGGTTATAAACTTAATGATTTTTTTTTACCTGAATAGCCTCAATCAAAACGCTTACTAACGAATAGGTACGCCACTCCTTATGACAAAACGCCCGCACCATAATAAAAAATAAAACTAAAACAACAAGTTAAATTAAAAACCCCTATTTAATGGCCAGCCAAAAATTTTCCTTCAGATGCCCTTCGCTTCATCTTTCCTTAAGATTAATCCGATAACATTATACCTGTACTGGCCCATAGTGGGCCTTTCCGGAGCGTACCCATGCAAAACAAGATCGCCTCTTTGTCCCTGAGTAAAGTGCCTGCTGTCACCGCGGCTTTCTGGTTAACCAAGATTGCCGCCACCACCCTGGGGGAAACCGGGGGCGATGCGGTGACCATGTCAATGAATCTGGGTTACCTTACCGGTACGCTGATTTTTACCGTCTTCTTTTTAGTCGCTGTTGTTGTGCAGCTCAAAAGCGACAGCTTCAATAAGTGGGTCTACTGGTTTACCGTTGTCGCCACCACGACCGTCGGTACCACGCTGGCAGATTTTGCCGATCGCTCGCTGGGAATAGGTTATCTGGGCGGTACCCTGCTGCTGAGCACGCTGCTGGTACTTTCGCTTCTTTTCTGGCGGGTAACCTGCGGCACCATCGCGGTCAGTTCCGTCAACAACCGGGTAACGGAGACCTTTTACTGGGTGACCATTATGTTTTCCCAGACGTTGGGTACCGCGCTGGGTGACTGGACCGCCGACAGCGAAGGGCTGGGCTATGATGGTGGGATCCTGCTGTTTGTTGGCGCACTGGCCATTATCTGGGCCGCCAGCCGCTTTACCTCTCTTTCGCGTACTGCGCTGTTCTGGGCTGCCTTTATCCTGACCCGGCCGCTGGGTGCGGTGGTGGGTGACTTCCTGGATAAGCCGATTGCAGCGGGTGGACTGGCGCTAAGCCGCTATAGTGCCTCATTAACGCTGGCGCTGGTCATCATCGCGTTTCTCTGGCTGTTGCCACAGCGTCCGGCAATGAAGGTCGTAACCGTCACTGAATAACAAAACGCCGTCGGCAAAGTGCCGACGGCGTCTGCCGTTAAAGCGTAAAATAAACCACAACGGTTCCCGTAGCGGGCATCTTCGCGTTTATTTTTTCTTATTGAGCATCGATTTCAAATCGGCAAAAGGGCTGTACGTTGCTGCGGCAATATCGTTCTGCGCATCTTCTCCCGCCACGACATTAGTACCGTACTGGTCAGCCTCGGTATATTTTGAATGTTCATGATCGTGACAATACAGACACAATAGCTCCCAGTTACTGCCATCTGGCGGATTATTGGTATGATCGTGATCGATATGGTGCACGGTTAATTCACGCAGGTTCGAGTAAACGAACTCTCGCGAGCAGCGTCCACATACCCAGGGATAGATTTTTAATGCTTTCTCACGATAGCCACTTTCCAGCCGCGCATAGTTTTTTGGGATCAAAGCCATTTTCGATAATACCCGTTATAAAGTGTTTTAAATTTTCTGCAGGCGGGCCAGTGTGTTAACGACTTTTCCGGCTGCGCTCCGTAAGCGGAGGCGCGTCGGGTCTTTTTGCCTGGCGTTCAGGCTTCAGGGCTACCCGTTAAGCGGGCTGCTTATTTTCCGCGCAGATCACTGTCTCCCCCTGCCTGCCTGCTTTATACCTCTTTTCCCGGTAGCTGCCTATCGTCCGGCAGCGATAACATTTCGATCACGCCTGCCTGTAGGGGCCAGCTTCAGGTAAATATGGCTGATGGCAGGCTGATGCCATAACATATGCCGTTGATAAAATTCAGGAAGCGGGTAAATCGAGCAAGTCTTTCAGCAGCGCTATCACATGCTGGTTTTCCTCGGTCGTTAATGCACCCTCACGGGCAAAGCGCACTCGCCCTTCGCTGTCCAGCACCATTACCGCCGATCCACCCGCTTTCAGTTGCCAGGCCTGTCTTACCACGCCATGCCCGTCGATAATGAACTGTGACCAGGGAGAGGCCTTTTTGGCCGATTTCAGGCTGGCCCGCACGAATACCGCGCTACCCGGAATGGCATCGTCAGTGTCCACAATGGTGGTAGTCTGGTAGCGATCGTGCGGAAAGTTCGCCTTGCTCAGCGCGTCAATCAGCGCGGCGTTCTGGTCTTTGGCCGAAATCCTTCCAGCCATATGCAGCAGTACGCGCACTTTGCCGTTAAGCCTGGCGCTGTTCCACGGCCGTTCGGTCACGTGCTGCTGCTGCCAGATTAGCTCCCCCTGAATGGCCACGCCGGTAGCGGGTACGCGCTGATTGAGGACAATATTGCTGGCCGGGGTGCTGGCGCTGAGGGCCATCAAAAGAGCAAACAAAACGGGCTTCATTTTTTCTCCGCAAAAACGTGTACAGGGCCGAATCGACGAGGCTGACCCCCTTAACCATAGCCGTTTCTCAGCCAAGCGACTGTTTTAACGCCGCAAGAAAAGCGGTCACCCGGCGCGGCGTATAGCGCCGTGTGGGCAACAGCGCCCAGACGGCCAGCGCGGGCATGGTCATCTCATCAAGCGTTAAGGCTACCAGCTCGCCTCGCGCCACTTCTTCCCGAATGTCCAGCACGGTCAGCTGCGCAATGCCCGCGCCAGCCACGCACATCTCCCGCACCCCTTCCACGCTGCTACAGCTGAAGCGGGCATCCGGCGTATAGCTCACCGCGCCGCTCTGATTTTCAAACAGCCACCACGGCAGCGCCGCCAGCCGCAGGCAGGCGTGATTTTTCAGCTCCGCCAACGTCCCCGGCACGCCTTTCGACTGTAAATAAGCAGGCGAGGCGCACAGAACTCGAGGGTTCTCGGCCAGCTTGTGCGCCACCAGCCGGGAGTCACGCAGCGGCGCAATGCGGATGGCAATGTCATAGCCCTGCGCCACGATATCGACGGCATCTTCACTCAGGTTCAGCTCGACCTTCATTTGCGGATTAGTGGCCATCAGCTCGGGCAGCAGCGGCAAAACGTTGCGTCTGCCGAAGCCGGACGGCGCGGTCAGGCGTAGCAGTCCGAAAGCCCCCGTTGTGCCAGCGCTGAACATATTTTTTGCCGTTTGCTCGGCTTCGACCATCGCCCGCGCGTAGGGCAGAAACTCTTCGCCCTCGCTGGTCAACGAGACGGCGCGCGTGGTGCGCTGCAGTAGCCGAACGCCCAGCTCGCTCTCCAGCAGCGCCAGTCGGCGAGAAACGGTCATGGCGGTCGATCCCAGAATCCGTGCCGCCCTGGTCAGATTGCCCGCCGCCACGATTGTGCAAAAAATCTCAACGTCTTTCAGATTCATTATAACGATTTCCGTTATGCATATAGTCACTTTCCGCCCGTTATGCCGCGGCATCCCATCCATTATACTGAATACTGTCACCCTTTATCGTCAGGAAACATTATGCATCCTTTGCTGTTCAAAGCAGGCCAGATTAACCGTACCGACTTTAAAAACCGGATCCTTGTCGCGCCGATGACGCGTATATCCGCTTCAGAAACGGGCGTGCCCGGCGAGATCGTACAGCGCTACTACGCCAGCTTCGCGCAGGGCGGATTCGGCGGCGTCATCACCGAAGGCCTTTATATCGATCGTGCCTGGTCACAGACCTACGCTTATCAGCCCGGCATCGTCAGTGATGAGCAGGTAGCAGGATGGCGCGCCGTTACGGAAGCAGTAAAAGCAGCCGGTTCGGTCGTGATCGCTCAGCTGATCCACGGCGGCGCACTTTCCCAGGCGAATATTCATCGCACCACCACCATCGGCCCTTCCGCCATTAAGCCGCGCGGCCAGCAGCTGGCTTTTTATTATGGCAAAGGTGATTACGCGGTACCGGAGGCGATGAGCCAGCAGCAGATTGAGGACGTAGTCACCCACTTTGCCGACAGCGCCGAACGTGCTATTACGCAAGCGGGCTTCGACGGTGTGGAAATTCATGCCGCCAATGGCTATCTGCTCGATCAGTTTTTTACCGACTATCAAAACCAGCGTACGGATGCCTGGGGCGGCACAATCGAAAATCGCCTGCGCCTGACGCTGGATGTTATTCGCGCGGTCCGTAACAGAATTGGCCGCGAGTCGATGCTGGGCGTACGTATTTCGCAGGGAAAAGTAAACGACTTTCAGCACAAATGGCAGGAAGGCGAAGCGGGCGCGCTGAAGGTGTTTGCCCTGCTGCAGGAGGCGGGCGTCGATTATATCCACATAACGGAATACAAAGCCTGGCTGCCCGCGTTTGACAATAACCCGCGTTCGCTGGTGGAACTGGCGCGAGCCGGTGCGCCGGATACGGTGATTATGGCTAACGGTGGGCTGGACGACGGTGAGCGGGCTGAAGAACAGCGGGCTAAAGGGGCGGATTTCGTTGCCATTGGGAAAGCCGCGCTGGCTAACCACGACTGGCCGCACCGCGTGCGTCAGGGCGAAGCATTGCGCCCGCTGGCGGACACGGTTCTGGCTCCGCTGGCCAATATCAAGGAAGACGAATACTAACGCCTGACCTTTCCCATTCGGAAAGAGAAAGTTACACTCATCCACACCCTGCGTGTCGGTGAGTGTAGCTTGCCATGCGCCCTTCTCTTTGCTGAGCAACCTGCCGCCATGTCAGATAACTTCCTGCAGCACCCCGTTGTAAGCCAGCTTCAAACGCTAAAAGCCATCACCTGGTTTAACCCTCATGCCGCCCCGGCGGAACAAGGGTTAAAGCATGTTGGCCTGACAAGGCAGGACGCACAAGAAGCCGAAGCCAGGCTACAGCGCTTTGCGCCACTGTTAGCACAGGCTTTTCCCGAAACCGCAGCGGCAGGCGGCATTATCGAATCGCCGGTTGTCGCTATCCCCGCCATGCAGCAGTGGCTGACGACGACGGAAAAAGGCGCTATTCCCGGCGCGCTGTGGCTGAAAAAAGACAGCCATCTGCCTGTTTCTGGCTCGGTTAAAGCGCGCGGCGGCATTTATGAAGTGCTTGCCCACGCGGAACGGCTTGCCATCACCGCAGGCCTACTGACAGAAGAGGCGGATTACCGACTTCTGCTGTCGCCACGCCTGCGGGAATTTTTCGGCCAGCAGCGTATTGCCGTGGGCTCAACCGGCAACCTGGGCCTCTCTATCGGTATCATCAGCGCCACGCTGGGCTTTGACGTTACGGTGCATATGTCTGCCGATGCGCGCGCCTGGAAAAAAGAGAAGTTACGCTCACACGGTGTGCGCGTGGTGGAGTATGCAGAGGATTACGGCGTAGCCGTAGCGCAGGGACGTCGCGAGGCGGAGCAGGATCCACACTGCTTTTTTATTGATGACGAAAACTCCCGCACCCTGTTTCTGGGGTATGCCGTGGCGGGGTTGCGCCTGCGCGCGCAGCTTCAGGCGGCGGGCAGAACCGTAGATGCCGCGCACCCGCTCTTTGTTTATCTGCCCTGCGGCGTAGGTGGCGGGCCTGGCGGTATTGCCTTTGGTCTGAAGCTGGCCTTTGGCGATGACGTTCACTGCTTCTTTGCGGAACCGACGCATTCGCCCTGTATGCTGCTGGGGATGAGTACGGGGCTGCACGAGGCGGTTTCTGTCGCCGATATCGGTCTGGATAATAAAACGGCAGCGGATGGCCTGGCGGTAGGCCGCGCCTCCGGTTTCGTTGGTCGGGCGATGGCGCAGCTGATCGACGGTTGCTATACGCTCAGCGATGAAACGATGTACCGCCTGCTTGCCGCGCTGGCCACCACCGAAAATATTTGCCTGGAACCTTCAGCGCTGGCCGGTATGGCCGGGCCACAACGCCTTAGCGCCGACTATCTGGCAAGCCATCGCCTCAGCGCGGAGACGATGGCCCGGGCCACGCACCTGGTATGGGCGACCGGCGGCGGAATGGTGCCGGAAGACGAGATGCAGGCTTATCTGGCGACTGGCCGCCGTGAACTGCACTTAACGCCGGAGCGTTTTTAATAAAGCGCTGTCTGGCCAGCGCTGCCCCGGGAAAAGCGACAGCCGGACGTTAAACAGATAAAACAGGGGCGCAAAGAGAGCCTCGTCTTTCACCGCCAGCGCTTCCAGTCTCAGCAGCAGCAGATCCAGCTCCTCCAGCAAATGCTGATGCGGCTGTGTCTGCAACGACTTCATGCGCCGCTTTAAAAACAATCCCAGCTCGTGAAACATCTGCCCACTGTCAAGATGGTAGCTTTCCAGCAGGTCACGGTGACGAGCATAGTAGTCATAGCAGTTAGCGCCGAGCCAGGCTTCCGTCAGCAAATTACCGCCCGACACCAGGTCGGGGTGCGGATCCAGACGCATGCGCGGCAGGATTATATTGACCCGATCCAGCATGCGCACCACAAAATGCTGCCGCCCCAGCAGCGAGGAGCCATTCCGCTCAATCTCTTTCACCAGCCTCAGCAGATCGCGCAGGCCTTTACGCAGCGTGCGTTTAGCGGTCCAGGAAGGTCGCTTGTTGCGGATCAGCGCCGTGATGGTCACCGCCACAATAATTCCCACCATCGAGGAGACGGCCGTATTGATCAGGCCGGTCAGATTGGGCGTGAAGTGGTGAGTCATGCCTAAAAAAGCCGGGATTTGCGTTGCCACGCTGATGCCGATCAGATTGGTTGAGGGTCTGGCGATAACCAGGCCCAGCAGCAGTAACCCTGGCGTCAGGATCAGAAGCAGGGTTTGGAAGGTCGTCGCCTGGGGGATCCAAAAGGCCACGTAAAACAGGCTGATTGCCAACGCGATAAATACGCCTTTGATAAATCTTTTCATCGGCACCAGCGGCGTATCCATGCTGGCAAAAAAGGAAGCGACAATGGCCGCCATCATCGGCGCCGTGGCGCCGTCGGCCCAACCGCTGCCGATCCAGAACAGGCTGGAAATAAAGGTGGCCAGGAAAGCCGTGGCGGCCGAAAGCAGCAGCAAGCCATTATCGATATGGCGTTCCGCTCGCGACGCTCTCGCCAGGCTGGTATCGCCGGAAAGATCGCTGACCAGTACGCTGACGCTCTGATAAGCGCCGGCGATCCGCACAAAATCTGCCAGCCGCTCCAGCAGCCCCATCAGTAAAATGCTCTCCTCCGTCGCGAGTACCCCATTCTGCCAGCGCCATTTCAGCAGGGTCTGGGTCACGGCAAGCTGCTGCTGCATTTCTGCCGTCTCTGTGATTTCTCCCCGGTTAAGCCAGCTAATAAAATGAGCAAAGACGTCCGTGACTTCCTCTGGAAACAGGATTTGCTGTTCGGCCAGAATGCTTAGCCTCGCTTCGATAGCGGTCAGTGTAGGGATCAGGTACGAAAGGTGATGGTACTGTACGCTGACCAGCCTGATCAGTTTCCGCGCCGCATCGCCTTCATAAACGCAATGGACAATCAGCGTTTCTACGTTGGCCGGATAGTTTGCCATCTGGATCAGGATATCTTCCCGCGCCAGCGACTTATCTTTTGGCCTGACCGTAATCAGTTCGTGGCACAGCTTCTGCGCATTCAGATACCAGACGCTGACGCTCTGCTCCAGCAGACTACGCATGGAAACAGGCAGGATCAGCTGGTGTACCAGGCTGCTACAAATAATCGCCAGCGTAATCTCCTCAATCCGCGAGATAACGATATCGCTGATGGAGAGCGGCGATACCACGCCAGGAAACCCCATAATGGCGGCGCTGTAGCCTGCCAGCATGAAGATATAGCTTTTTGGCGTGCGGTCATGCAGTGAAAGATAAAGGCAGATGGCCACCCACAGCGAGACGCACAGGCTGAACAGCAGCGGATACTGTACGGTTTCCGGATAAATCAGAAAAATAAACAGCCCACCCAGCACCGTGCCCAGCAGACGAAAGATCGATTTGGAAATGGTGGCGGCGGAATAGAGCTGTGAAGCCACAAATACCGTCGTCAGCGACCAGGCAGGTTTTTCAAAATTAAGTTCAAGCGAAATATACAGTGCCAGAAAGGCGGCCAGACAGGTTTTAGCGGAGAAAAGTACCGCGTTTCGGGTAAACCACTTCATGGAAATTATTGAACCGGATGCACATTGCGTGGATGCGTATCCTGCCAGAAGGTTGACGCCGCCGCCTGCCAATTAGTACTACAAATTATTAATGACTTAACTAAATGATTTAGTAAGTAAATCTCTTCAAAAACAGCTAAAAATGGCGAATAAAGCGGCAGAATTGGCGTTTTTTCAGGCAAAAAAATTATCGCCTTTTGTGCGGTATCTGAGGACGGATGGCTAAACAGCCCGGCCGTAGTAAAAAAGATGTCGCTTTAATTCCGCCCTTTTACCCGAAGGGCGCTTTACACAGCCTGTTTATGAATAAAACTCATCAGGTCATTCGGATTTGCGGGCTTATCTCGCCGCTGCTTTTGCCTTACTGTTATAAGCCACTGCCGCCCGATAGCATGGCTGTCTGGCGCTTTACTTCAGGAGAAAATTTATGACTGATATTTATCAATGTGGTACTCAGGCCTCGTATGCGGGTCCTGAAGCGTGGTTTACCGGCACGGTACGCATCGATCCGCTTTTTGCAGCCAAAGATCCTGCCCGTGCCAGCGGCGGCAGCGTCACCTTCGAACCTGGTGCACGCACCGCCTGGCATACGCATCCGCTGGGCCAAACGCTGATTGTTACCGCAGGCTTTGGTTACGTGCAGACCTGGGACGAACCGGCGCGCGAAATCCGTCCTGGGGACGTTGTCTGGATCCCGCCGTTTGAAAAGCACTGGCACGGTGCCAGTGCCAGCACGGCACTAACCCATATCGCTATTCAGGAAGCGCAGGATGGCAGCGTCGTGGAATGGCTTGAAAAAGTCACCGATGAGCAATACCGCGGTCAGGCATAAATCCCGCGCCGCTACTCTTTGATAAAAGCCTGGAAACGCGCTTTATTGGCTACCAGCCAGTCCGGCATATGATCGGTATCAACCGGGACTATTTTCATTTTGCGGGGGCGTTTCCAGATATCAATATTATTCTCTACGCAATGGCGGATATGGTCGGGGTTATTAAATTCCGGCCGATCGTGTTCGGTATGAGAGATAGTCGACATCTTTTCACCGATACGTTCATCCGTCATGACCCATGAGAAGTGCCATCCCCCTTGCTGAACAATTTTGGTACGCCATTTCAACAGGTTCCAACGTAGCCAACTTTCGCGAATCGGCGTTCCCTTGCGTTTCACGTTACGCAACAATTCAGGTTGTCCTTGAAAAAAGCCTTTCAAGTTTTTGTACGTCACTATTTTAGGGAGCTTGCACAGGCGCGGCGTATCGTCATCGTTCATAACCTGCAAATTGAATTTGAAATTGTAGAACGGCTGATAAAGCGTGGTGCAAAGGTGTTTATGGCTGAACTGAGCAAGCGCCTCGGGACGGGGAATTTCATCCACATCGGACACAATAATGATATCTTCATCCTTTGCGGCCGTTAACCCTTGCATAATAGCGTTACGCGCATCGCTTTCATTCTGCCAGGGATCGGTTTCCCCGGCTTTGACCAGAGAACTGTTCGAGTAAAATGCCTGCTGATGAATAATCGGCTCACGATCGTTAATGACATAAATAATCTGCTCCCTGAAGGCCGCAAATTTTTCTATATCAAAATGCAGCCGCTCGCGCTTTTTCCCGGTAAAGGTATAAAGGGACTCGACGATAACAAATTTATCCACATGCTTATGGAGCGTATTAAGGCGTAGCTCCAGTAGCATATCTTCGTCATAGTATAAAAAGCAGTCATAAATCACTGTAACAATGTCCATATTTTAAAAAGACTGGGGCTTAAATTATCAGAAAAGTCCGTGGCGCTACAGCAATTTGTCAGTAAAGCGTAGACAGCTGTAAGCAAATGTATTGCGCCATCCTGATGACGCAATAGCTAAAACGGCATCCTTTAATCCGCCGTATTCGAGTGCCAGCCGCCTGCCAGAACAAATGACACGCTGTCATCCGAGGCAATGGCCGATCCTGTATAAAGCCCCAATAGTTGCCGTTTTGCCTCGTCATAAAATAAAACGCCAGTGAGCGCCAGGTTAGCGGCCAGGTAAAAACAGGCGGTATCCTGAAATAAACCGGGATAGTCCGCGCTGGTAAGCGTGCCGGTGCTGGCAAGCTGTAAGGGAAAAATAGCCGGTACGGCCTTGCTGGTACAGGTGTTGTTGTAGCCTTCAAGAATCTGGCAGTTCACCAGATGATCTTCGCCCTGCCCTGAAAGCGTGATCTCTGCATTGACCTCCTGAGGCGGTTCGGTGACCAGAATGGCGTTGACGCTCTCTTCCATATTCTCCGGAAGATCCGGAAAATGTTTGCGGAAAAGGGTCACGATCTCATCAGCGTTGATATTTAACAGATTGCTCATTTCCGCACTCCCATTTCAAATTGTAAGCCCGCGTTATTTAATTTGAGTACAGACCATTATTTAGCTCACGGCGAGAAAATTGTTTCATTATCGTCCCGGCCTGGTGTGCTCTATAATTAAAAACAGCGGGTTAAGCCGTATTTTTTATTTTGTTTAAGATTTTCCTCAAAAATTTATAAACGAAGCGGCAACCTGTTACCGCTGCGCTTATTTAGCTGAAGAGCCCGTTATCGCGTGAGCGGCCAAATGGGTTAAGGCGGTCTGTGATGCCCTGCTTTTTCGCGTTTTGTGCGCGACAAAAGGCCGTCAAAAAGGCTTTTTTTGTGCTTTGTTGGAAAAATGTTAAAAAAGAGCCACGCAGATAACGGGCCAGAAAATCAACAACGCGTTGATTACTATGGGGAAAAATTAAAATAATCTTATCAAAATTAATGATTGAGTCGGGGGCTGAAAAGTCCTATATTGGCCGCGCTTTTTTACAGCGCTCACACTTTTAATCCATTTTTTCAACCACGGCGTTATTTATACCCCTGGTTGTAGGAGAGATATGATGACGGATAAAGTCCGTATTGATAATTTTGGTGCACATTCATCAGGAAACAATGAAGCGTTTTTAGCCCGTCAGGCTGAATATGAATCGAACGTGCGGAGCTATCCGCGTAAGCTGCCGTTCGCCATTGCTAAAGCACAGGGAGT
Organism: Erwinia sp.; assembly: GCF_031978025.1. NCBI lineage: Bacteria > Pseudomonadati > Pseudomonadota > Gammaproteobacteria > Enterobacterales > Erwiniaceae > Erwinia > Erwinia sp. Next base: position 16,735 of record NZ_DALZCD010000008.1, on the reverse strand, counting down.
CTGGATTACAGATGTTGAGAATAATCAATATCTTGATTGCCTTGCCGGTGCAGGTACGCTGGCGCTTGGCCACAACCACCCTGATATGCTGCAGAGCATCCAAAATGTCATTACCAGTGGCTTGCCGTTACATACGCTTGACTTAACGACGCCGTTGAAAGATGAATTCTCTGCCTACCTGCTCTCTTTACTGCCAGGTCAGGGCAAAGAGTACTGCCTGCAGTTCACCGGCCCTTCCGGCGCTGACGCCGTTGAAGCCGCCCTGAAGCTGGCGAAAAAATACACCGGCCGCACCGGCGTTATCAGCTTCTCCGGTGGCTACCACGGCATGACCCATGGCGCGCTGGCGGTAACGGGGAACCTGTCACCGAAAGAAGCCGTTAACGGCATGATGCCGGAAGTCCAGTTTATGCCTTATCCGCACCTGTACCGTTGCCCGCTGGGTATCGGCGGCAAGGCGGGTGAGCAGGCGCTGGCCTACTACTTTGAAAACCTGATCAACGACGTGGAAAGCGGCGTGCGTAAACCTGCCGCCGTGATCCTGGAAGCGGTTCAGGGCGAAGGTGGCGTGAACCCGGCACCGATCGAGTGGCTGCAGCGCATCCGTAAAGTGACTCAGGAGCACGGCATTCTGCTGATTCTGGACGAAGTTCAGGCTGGCTTTGCGCGTACCGGTAAGTTCTTTGCCTTTGAACACGCCGGTATCGAGCCGGACATCATCGTGATGTCAAAAGCCGTAGGCGGCGGTCTGCCGCTGGCCGTGCTGGGCATCAAAAAGCAGTTCGATGCCTGGGCACCAGGTCATCACACCGGCACCTTCCGTGGCAACCAGCTGGCAATGGCAACCGGTTTGACCACCCTGCGTCACCTGAAAGACAACAATATCGCCGATAAAGTTGCCGAACAGGGCGAATGGCTGAAAGCAAAACTGGCCGAAATGCAGAAGCGTTATCCGGTTATCGGCCACGTGCGTGGTCTGGGCCTGATGCTGGGTATTGAGATCGTTAAACCCGATCAGCCACAGGATCATATGGGTTGCTACCCGGCCGACGGCGAACTTTCCGCGCTGCTGCAGAAAAAATGTTTTGAAGCCGGTCTGATCCTGGAACGCGGCGGCCGTCACGGTTGCGTGCTGCGTTTGCTGCCTTCACTGCTGATCAGCAATGAAGAGCTGGGGATTTTCCTGGATAAATTTGAAGTCGCCCTGGTTGCTGCCGGCGTTAATCCTGTTTCTGCGGAGTAAGTTGATGTCCCGGTCCAACCCTATTCTGGCCGCGTCGGCGCAAAGCACCGATGCCTACCAGCAGGCTATTACCCAGACCAGCCAGGCCGTTGTGCAGTGGCTGCAACAGCCTGAGATGTATCAGGGCAAAAGCGTAGCCGAGCTGCGTGAACGTATCGCGCTGGAGTTCACGACGGAGGGCCTGGGCAACCAGGTCGCCATTGAGCGCGCAATCGAATATTTCCTGAAAGACAGTCTTTCCGTGCACCATCCACAGTGTGTGGCGCATCTGCACTGCCCTAGCCTGGTGATTAGCCAGGCCGCAGAAGTGCTGATTAACGCCACGAACCAGAGCATGGATTCCTGGGATCAAAGCCCTTCAGCCACCATCATTGAGATGAAGCTGATTGAATGGCTGCGCGCACAGGTCGGCTATCAGGCTGGCGATGCGGGCGTGTTCACCAGCGGCGGTACCCAGAGCAACCTGATGGGCCTGATGCTGGCACGCGATGCCTTCTTTGCGCGTCAGGGCCACTCGGTCCAGCAGGATGGTCTGCCGGGCGATCTCAGTAAGATCAAAGTATTCTGCTCTGAAAACGCCCACTTCTCCGTCCAGAAGAATATGGCGCTGATGGGCCTGGGCTACCGCTCCGTTACGCTGGTGAAAACGGACCGCTTTGCGCGCATGGATACGGCCGATCTGGCTGACAAGCTGGCGCAGGCGAAAGCTAACGGCGAGAAAGTGCTGGCTATTGTTGCTACGGCGGGGACCACCGACGCGGGCGCTATCGATCCTCTGCGTGAAATTGCACAGATCGCAGCAGAAAACGACACCTGGCTGCACGTTGATGCGGCCTGGGGCGGCGCGCTGCTGCTTTCTGAAAAGTATCGTCACTATCTGGACGGCATCGAACAGGTGGATTCCATTACCCTGGACTTCCACAAGCAGTTCTTCCAGACCATCAGCTGCGGCGCTTTCCTGCTGAAAGAAGCGCGTCACTATGAGCTGATGCGTTATCAGGCGGCTTACCTGAACTCTGAATTTGACGAGGCTCAGGGCGTGCCGAACCTGGTGTCCAAATCCCTGCAAACCACGCGCCGTTTCGACGCGCTGAAAATGTGGATGGGTCTGGAAGCGCTGGGTCAGAAACAGTATGCCGAAATCATCGATCACGGCGTGACGCTGGCGCAGCAGGTTGCGGCCTGGGTTGCCGAACAGCCTGCGCTGGAGCTGGTGATGGAGCCGCAGCTGGCAAGCGTGCTGTTCCGCTTCCGTCCGCAACAGGGCGACGATGCGGCAATCGCCCTGCTAAACCAGAAAATTGGCGATGCGCTGTTGGATTCCGGACGCGCCAACGTCGGCGTGACCGAACACAACGGCGTAACCTGCCTGAAGATGACGCTGCTGAACCCAACCGTGACGCTGGAAGATATCAAGCTTCTGCTGGCACTGGTGGAGCGCACGGCAGCTTCTCTCGCATAATTATTCGTCCCGGACGAATAACAGCCGGTAACGCCCGTTACCGGCTTTTTTAATCCTGCGGATTCAGTAGCAACCCATCTCTTCTTTTGCCAGTTTCCCTTTGCTGTTTTTCAATACGGTCGCCTCTTCGACGCTAAGCGCGGACCACAGCCTTAACGCCGGATGCGTTCGCTTTTCGATCTCGCTGACCGTCACCTGATAATCGCAAAAATTCGCCGCTCTGGTTAACGTCTGCTGCATAATAAAAGCGGCAAACTGGCCGGACTGCGGCCCATCGTTAATAAAGATGACTTTCCAGTAGCCACTGGGAATCTTCACCGACGGCGCCGCAGGCAGAGCGCCGTAATCCTGCTCAAATAGCGGCCCGGTTACAACGTAAACCGCCCGCACGTCAGGCTTGTTTGCCAACACCCTCTCCTGATTTTCAAGCTTTGCCCATGCCCCCTGATTCAAAGCTGATTTCTGTGGAGTAATATTGGAAAGGTAATTCAGTGCTGCCCAGTCCGAATGGCCAGCCAGACTGGCAAGAGGGGCCTGGTGCCCGCGATCCACCGCCAGCACGTTGTTGGCATTATTGTAAGCAGCCGGTGCCAGCGTGTCGTCAACGGGCAAATCGGGATCCCGCCGCCAGTTACGCGAACGCCCGCTGGCCTGACTGGCTTTGGTGATTTTATAGGCCACCCAGTTAGCAAATTTTGTGGTGCCATTGTTATTCAGCGTGTAAACCTGACGGATAAGCATTCTGTTACTGCCGCCCGTTGGACAGCCAGCTCCGCAGGCTTCGGTGCCAGCCGGTAAAATAGCAGACCGGGGCGGTTTTTGCGGCACCTGTACAGTACAGGCAACCAGCAACACGGGTGCAAGAAGCAGCGTGAGGGCGTGACGAAGCAGGTTCATAAATACGTCCAAAAACTGGCGATATTTCGCGCTATGCTGCCCATATTACTGGAGCATATAGAATCTCTATGTTCCTGAAAATACTTTTCACAGTAGTCAGCCCACCTGCGGGAAGCAGACAGGTATCAGACGGGCCGGACGCGCTTTCTGCGCAGGAAGAGGTTCCCGCAGCAGTACCGGCAAAACAAGGCTGTTCTGTCTTGGTACGAGCGTGTTGTTTAAAAAAGGGAGGGAAACGATCGGGGCGTCATTTTAAAACTTATCAGGCACGCGCAGGGGCGCGCGGGCCATGCTAAGGCGCCCCGGAGGACGCCTTTACGCTTACATCTGCACCAGATTTTTGATTTTTACATCCGGATTGACGTCAGCGTCGTAATCCACGCCGTCCAGACCAAAGCCGAACAGGTGCATAAACTCGCTTTTATAGCCAACGAAGTCGGTCAGCTCGTTCAGGTTTTCGTTAGTGACGGTCGGCCACAGCTTAACCACTTCGTCCTGCACTTCAGGCTGCAGCTCTTTATAGTCGGCGCGCAGGCGGCCAACATCGTCGAGGATTGGCGAAGCGTTATACAGGCTGTCTTTGAACAGGCCGTAAACCTGCTCGATGCAGCCTTCGTGGGTGCCGTTTGCCTTCATCACTTTAAACAGCAGTGACAGGTAAAGCGGCATAACAGGAATAGCAGAGCTGGCCTGAGTCACCACGGCTTTCAGTACGGAAACGCGCGCGTCGCCACCTTTTTCCGCCAGCGTGTCACGAATGGTCAGTACGCGCTTGTCCAGATCTTTCTTGGCTTCGCCGATGGAACCGTTCCAGTAGATATCGTGGGTGATCTGCTCGCCCAGATAGGTAAAGGCCGTGGTTTTCGCACCGTCAGCCAGCACGCCGGCTGCTTTCAGATCGTCAATCCACATCTGCCAGTCTTCGCCGCCCATGACCGCTACGGTGCCGTCAATCTCTTCCTGGGAAGCGGGTTCCAGCGTGATATCCGTAATGGTTTCTTTGTCGGTGTTCAAACCGCGGGTGTGCAGCGTTTTGCCAACAGGCTTCAGCGTGGAGTTAAAGACTTCGCCAGTTTTTGGATGAGTACGACGCGGTGCCGCCAGGCTGTACACCACCAGATCGACCTGACCCAAATCCTGTTTGATCAGCTCAATGGTCTTTTGCTTCACTTCGTCAGAATAGGCGTCGCCGTTGATGCTTTTCGCATAAAGGCCCTTTGCTTCCGCCAGCTCTTCAAAAGCGGCAGAGTTATACCAGCCAGCGGTGGCCGGTTTGTTCTCTTCGCCCGGACGCTCAAAGAACACGCCCAATGTATCGGCTTCACAGCCAAAGGCGGCCGAGATGCGGGCAGCAAGGCCATAACCGGTAGAAGCGCCGATCACCAGCACCTTTTTCGGGCCGTTGGCGATTTTGCCCTGACGCGTAACGTAGTCAATTTGTTTTTCAACGTTAGCTTTGCAACCCGCCGGATGGGCGGTAACACAGATGAAGCCACGAATGCGTGGTTTAATAATCATGTCGACCTCAATAACCGTCTCAGTAAATATGGCCCGTAGAATACCTGCTTGTGGCGTTTCAGGCAAAGCTGGCAGTAGCTTATCGTTTACAGTCGCCTTTAACACCACCGCTTTGCTCACTATTTATTCGGCCTTTGCCGACCTGATGGCGCAACGGCTTTTCTGTTCCTGCAGGAAAGCAATTTGTCTGGCGATGAGGGTAAAAAGGGAGGCCATAGCCTCCCCTTTATGCCCCCTTGCCTTCAGGGTTTCCGACACCAGTTACGCAGCTGATTAATTCCACCATCCGGTGAAGTAAAACCGGCACAGCCTAGTACGCTGTCAAACAGTTTTTCGTGGAAGACCGGCGTTTTCTCCTGCGCCATTTTTTTCAGCTGGTTAAACGCTGCGGCATGATCGGGATGCTGCAAAAATTTGTCGGATGCCCACACCATAATTGGCACGGTACGCTGAGCCATTGGCGCCTGATTACGTGGCGTGCCGTGGAAATGCATATTTTGCGAAATCGACTCACCGTGATCGGAGGCGTAAAAGACAATGGCGTTGCGATCGCGCAGCTGGTTAAACACCTGCTCCAGCACGTAATCAGTATAGAGCAGGCTGTTATCGTAAGAGTTAACCATCTGCTGCGTGGTGCAGTCATCGTCAATGCCCAGGCATTCCGGCTGATAGCGTGCGAAGCTACGCGGATAACGCTCGGTATAAAGATAGTGCGACCCTTTGGTGTGCAGAATAACCAGATGTTTGCCCTGCGGGTGACGATCGATAGAGTCTCTTAACTCGCTAACCAGCGCCATATCGTCGATAGGTTTGCCCACGTTGCGCTTCTCGGACTGAATGGTTTCGCGCAGCGCATAGTCATCCGCCAGTGCTTTGTTATAGAACCAGGCTTCGCTCTGCATGGCGAACAGCTCGGAAGAAAAGCCCTGCTTCTTCAGCACGGAAAACACGTTCATCTCTTTCAGGGTGCGCTCGGGCGCTTCCGACGCGCCGCCCTCACGTACAAACATACAGCGCAGCGAGAGTTTGGTTGAGGTATCGCAGGAGTAGCCCTGCAGGGCGGCCAGATTAGGCTCTTTATCCAGATACGGCGTGTTATCTCGCTGGTAACCGTATACCCCCATATGATCGCGCCGGGCGCTTTCGCCAATCACAAACACGATATAAAGATTGTCGGCATCTTTTGGCGGCGTATAGGTAAAGTGCGCGGCGGGATCGAACAGTTTACGGCTGTCCTCTGCCTGGCTCCAGCTGCTGTACGCCAGCAACCCCATGCCCGACAGCCAGTTCGACGGTGAATACGTCCCGGCGACCACGCCGCCGTAGCTGGCCATCATGCGGTTGTGCTGCCGATCCAGACTGTCCTGATGCTCTCCCATCACCTTCAGCGGCAGCCAACAGCAGAGTCCGGCAACCAGCATAACGCCAGCACGACGGGCTATAGCCCCGCCGTTATGCCGCCGTAGCGCCGCTTCCGGCAGCGGCGCCAGCCACAGGGCCAGCAGCGGCAACAGGCTTACCAGCCCCAACCAGACGCCAAAATCCCAGCCCACCGACTCTCTGGACAGATCGAAGCTGTCGGTCGTCATCACCGCAGCGATAATGCCGTAGCCAATATCCACATTGAAAAAGATCATGTAGTAACTGGCCGCGACGGAAAACACCACCAGCAGTGAAGTCAGGAGGCGAAACAGCAGACGTCCGGTAAGCGAGGCCAGCAGAGTGGTAAACAGCACCAGCGCAAAAGCCGCAATGACTTCAATGGTGATGGATAATACCGCGTCATAATGCAGGTGATGAAAACGGCGGAGGAAAATCGGCAGGTTTAACAAAATCCCGGTGTAAAACGCAATAAAGCAGCAGACCCGATACTGAGTCAAAAAAAACAATCTTTTCATCTGTCCCGTCATTTTATAGCAGTGAATGGCATGACCAAAGCGGCTTACCGGGTAAAACGTTATTTTTAAAGCAATACGTCGTAAGACCAGGTAAACGTACGTGAGTTTACCGTTGGTACTGAAAAAGTGGTTGTTATAATGTAACAAAAGATGTGTCTGAAGACATCAGGCCGCAGAATGTTGGCGATTATTGCAAAATTTGAAGCGGTTCAAACTTCTGATAAATAAAGGTCAACCGTATTAAATGCACCAGATGTGCATAATTATTCCAGCAATCCAGTCCATATGCATGCTACAGGCAAAGCCAGTAATTAATTATTCGCACAGAGTTGGTCTGGCCGCCCCGCCTCAAGATAATTAACAATAATTTAATGAATTAAATACAACTCATTAATGTTAGATTATGCCGCGTTCAGGTCAGAAGCACTGGCTTCACCACTCCTTCGTAGCATTTATAACTGTCAGGAAAGCATTGTTATGGATAAGCTATCTTACGCATCAGAAAGCCCCAATACCGCCTGGTCCACCTACTTGCAACAGATCGATCGCGTTGCGCCCTACCTGGGCGAGCTTAGCCGCTGGGTCGACACCTTACGCCACCCTAAACGCGCGCTGATCGTTGATATCCCACTGCAGATGGATGATGGCACCATCCGCCACTTTGAAGGATTTCGCGTACAGCATAATCTGTCGCGCGGACCGGGCAAAGGCGGTGTTCGCTACCATCCCAACGTTGACTTAAATGAGGTCATGGCGCTTTCTGCCTGGATGACGATCAAGTGTGCGGCGGTGAATCTGCCCTATGGCGGCGCGAAAGGCGGCATCCGCGTCGATCCCTTTAAGCTTTCCGAAGGTGAGCTGGAACGCCTGACCCGTCGCTACACCAGCGAAATTGGCCTGGTCATCGGCCCGCAAAAAGATATTCCGGCCCCGGACGTGGGCACAAATGCAAAAGTGATGGCCTGGATGATGGACACCTATTCCATGAACCAGGGCACCACGATCACCGGCGTGGTAACCGGCAAACCGGTGCACCTCGGCGGCTCGCTGGGACGTGAAAAAGCGACCGGCCGCGGCGTGTTTGTGACCGGTCTTGAAGTCGCTCGTCGCCTGAATATTGAAACCGACGGTGCCCGTCTCGCGGTTCAGGGTTTCGGCAACGTCGGCAGTGAAGCGGCACGCCTGTTTGTCGCGGCGGGTGCAAGAGTGGTAGCCGTTCAGGATCATTCCGCCACGCTTTATAATCCGGAAGGCATTGATTTGAACGCGCTGACCGAATGGCAGGCCACGCATAAAAATATCGCCGGATTCAGCGGCGCGCAGACGATTGATAGCGAAGCGTTCTGGCAGCTGCAGATGGACATCCTGATCCCGGCCGCGCTGGAAGGACAAATCACCCGCGAGCGCGCGGAAAAGCTCAGCTGCAAACTGGTTCTGGAAGGCGCTAACGGCCCGACCTACCCGGACGCCGACGATATGCTGGCATCACGCGGTATTACCGTGGTACCGGATGTTATCTGTAATGCGGGCGGCGTAACGGTGAGCTATTTTGAGTGGGTGCAGGATATGGCCAGCTTCTTCTGGAGCGAGAGCGAGATCAATGAGCGGATGGATAAAATCATGTCCGAAGCGATGGTCCATATCTGGGACAAAGCGCGGGAGAAAGAGTGTAGCCTGCGTACTGCCGCCTATATTGTCGCCTGTGAGCGTATTCTGATGGCAAGGAAAGACCGCGGAATTTATCCAGGTTAAATCATCAGCCAGAAAGTCAGAGCGCCGCCCTTACGGGCGGCGTTGCTTTTTACGGCTTACTTTTTATTCCAGCGCTGATGTAAATAGTTAACCGCCTCCTTAGCCTGTGGGGCATCCAGAAAAGCATCGCGAAATAAAATCGTCCCGGACACGCCGGGTAGCGTCTCATTCAGCTCAACCTGCCTTCTCAGCTCGGCCACGCCCTGTTCTTCTCCCCACTGCGGTTCGCCAGCGGTCGGTTTGCCCACCTTATACAGCGCCACGCCGATATAGAGTTTGACGGGACCGGTGCCAACCACGTCAGCCCACCATTTCGCCAGTGTGGGATAACGCACGATTTTCCGCTCAAATGGCCAGTAAAGCTGAGGCGCTATATAGTCCAGCAGCCCTTCTTTAACCCACTGTCGGGTGTCGGCAAAAGCCTGCTCGTAAGCTTCTCCGCCGCGCGTATCGGACCCGCGAGCGTCTTTGTCAGCATTGCGCCAGACGCCCGCCGGGCTGATGCCAAACGCCACCTCTGGCTTCAGGGACTTGATCGTCGCCGCCACCTCTTTAACCAGCAGCAGCGTATTGTTGCGCCGCCAGCTGGCCTTATTGGCAAAGCCTGCGCCGTATTGCTGCCAGCTGCGACTGTCATCCAGCGGCGACGAGGGCGTTTCATAATAGAAATAGTCATCGAACTGCACGCCATCGATCGCATAGTTTTTTACCAGCTCGGCGACCACGCCGTTGATCCACTGGCGAACCTGCGGCAGTCCCGGATCCAGTACGTAACGATCGCTGGCGACGCGTACCCAGTCACGATGCAGCACGAAAACGCTGGCCGGTGACTGACGCAGCGTCTTTTGCAGCGCGCTGAACGTGGCTGGCGAAGTGTTCATCGTGATCCGGTAAGGATTAAGCCACGCGTGTACCTTGAGTCCTCTTTTATGCGCCTCGGTCAGCAAAAACTGCAGTGGATCGTAACCGGGATCCTGGCCGATTGTTCCGGTCAGCTCGGCAGACCAGGGCAAAATTGCGGAGCGATAAAACGCGGTGCCATCAGGCTTCACCTGGAAAAAGACCGTATTGATACCCAACGCCACATACTTATCCAGCCGCTGAATAAGCACCTGCTGCTGCCGCGCGATGCGCAGCCTGGGATCGGCAAGCGTTAAGGAAGCGGGCGGCGGCCAGTCGAGGTGGTTCACTGTCGCCAGCCAGATGCCGCGCACAGGCTGAGGCTTTATCACGGGCGTGGGCGGCACATAAGGCGTAACCAGCGATTTGACCTCAGACTTATGGCTACAGCCTGCCATCAACAGCACCAGCATCGCCCCGAACCAGCCTGGTCCCCTTTTTTTTAACATCTTGCCTGCTCCCTGGTTATGGCGTCAGATATTTTTCTACCAGCGCTTTAGCAATCGCCTCTGTCTCTGCATCGGCTTTGCCGCTGATATTGGTCGGGCGGAAATGCATTTGGAAGGCGCTGATAGTCATTTGGGTTTCCTCATCCAGAACGCCCGTAAGCGCTATTTTATCATAACCATACTGGTAAAGGGCCTGCTGTAAGCTCAACAAATCGGCAGGCGCGAAGTGGGAACGTCCCGCCAGATATTTATTGACCGTAGCGGCATCGGGCCAGGCGCCGATGCCCTGCTCCGCCAGGCGATGCCAGGGAAACAACTTGCCCGGATCCTGCTTGCGTAGCGGCGCAATATCGCTGTGGCCCAGCACGTAGTTGGGCTCAATCTCATGCCTTTTAATGATGTCCTTTAGCAGCAGCGCCAGCGCATTAATCTGCGCTTCGGTATAAGGATACCATTGCCGAACGCCGTTTTTCTCGGTGAAACCTTTATTGACAATCTCGATACCGAGCGAGCTATCGTTGATATGGTTTCTGCCCTGCCAGCTACTTTTTCCAGCGTGCCAGGCTCGTCTGTTTTCCGACACCAGCTGCGTGATAACCGGTTTATGTCCCAGCATTTTCGGGTGCTCGGCAACCAGGTAATGAGCGCTGACTTTGTTGCCTTTCGCCAGCGTATTAAAGGAATTTTCCTCATTTTCAGCCGTGTAGTGCACGATAACAAACTTAACGCGGCTATTCTGGCTAACGGCTGAAGTGGTGTTATCGGCATAATAATCGCCTCTGTCGGTCAGCGCCGTTTGTAACGCGGAAGAAGATGTGGAAGAGCCAGATGAGGCGCAGCCCGTTAAAACCACAATCGTTAACGCCGCCACCGCTAAACTTTTCTTACCCGGCATGTGATATTTCATAGCTATCCCTATTTAAGTAATAAATTAGATTATCGAGAGCGTTCCGTTCCAGGATTGCTGCCTCGTTTGTTAACAGAAAAGCACGGATGCAGTTCTTCTCCTGTATTTACGCTGTTTTTAAGGAAACAGCATTATTGCGCGTTGTATTTATCGCGTAGCATTATGCTTTCTAAAACGCTTTTATCTCGTAGCGTTATGCTTGCCGAAATAGTTATTCCGCTATCGCTTGCGCGATACGGAAAAGGCGGGGACTGCCCGGAAAAGCCGTATTGAAACCGTATTAAAGCGAGCGGATCCTGATACTGGCAAACATAAAACCGCCTGGAACTGGAAATAGCGACCTGCCGCTCGGCTCCTGCAAACCCTGACAGGCTGCCGCACCTGGCATGAAAGATTTGCCCGTTCTGTCAACCACTCCAGGCGTGGCTTTCAGAACGCCGTTAAAAATTTCGTCAGATACAATCCTATAATATCCGGAAGATCCACAGCTTGATTTTATTTTATATTTTAAGGCTGGATATCAACCATGATAATAAATCATCCAGCAAACAAAAAAGTCAAATTTTGTAAATGAGCTTTAACTGGAAATATCAAAAAAGAATAGATTAAAAATTCGCAAATATTGAATTACATTAAAATTACGGGGTGATTACGAGCTGGGAGATCCTTCTACGCTCTCAATAAGAACGGCGGTAAATATTATTTATAATGGTACCAGCCCAATTCGGTATTAGCCCTTTATAGCCGCGTTTATTCACGGTACGGTAATACTCAGCGGGATAAACTGACGCCACGCCCGTTTATCCCGCAAGGGCAAATCCGTGCTCGCCTTAGCCGCGTGCCGCCTGATAATGCGTTTTAAAGGCCTCGTTTTCTTCGCTCAGACGAATAGCTGCTTCGATCAGCTCGTTCTGGTTTAACGACGTCGATCCTTCACTGGTACGCCAGTGAATGTAGAGCACACAAAGCGCGGCAACCTGCAACATCTCGTTTTCCGCGCTGTCGCCGTCAAAGCCATATTCCTCGTCGCACCAGCGGTAAACGTCGCTGACAAAAGGCATATCGCCCTGCTCGTCCAGCGGCGGCAGGCTGGCGAACAGCTCGATCATTTCGGGTGTGGCGACGTAGCTGCTGCGGCCGACCGCATCCAGCTGTTTGCCACGCGCGCGGGCGTTGTTGGCCTGTTTGGCTTTGAGTTTGGCGCGCTTGCTGCGCTTGTCCTGCTTGCTCACCGGTTTCTCCTGGCGAAAAAAAAGAGCGCCATCATAGCAGAGAACGCTTTCGGCGGACGGTGACATTTTACCGATAAACAGCGAGACCAGACCGGCGGCGATTAGCGGCCCGACCACCCGCCGCGGAACAGCGACACGTTAATGCTTACCGCAGACGATTACATTTTACCGATAAACAGCGAGACCAGACCGGCGGCGATTAGCGGCCCGACCACCCGCCGCGGAACAGCGACACGTTAATGCATGGCGCAGACGATTACATTTTACCGATAAACAGCGAGACCAGACCGGCAGCGATTAGCGGCCCGACCGGCACGCCGCGGAACAGCGATACGCCAATAATCGTGCCAATCAGCAGGCCGCCGACGATGGTAGGTTGCGAGCCCATCAGGCTGACGCCGCGTCCCCCCACCCAGGAAACGAAAATGCCTACCGCTATCGCCAGCAGTGATTTCCAGTTCAGAAAGGAGTGCATTAGCGTGCTGGTCGGCAGCGCGCCGCTGGCAATGGGCGCCATCACACCAATAGTCAGGATCACAATCCCGACGGTGACGCCCTGCTTTTCAATCCACGGGAAAAAGACGTTCAGCGGCGTCATCCGCACCACGATCAGCACCAGCAAAGCGATAGCGACGGTCAGATTGTGGCTGAAGTAACTGAGCCCCGCCAGAAACAGCAGAATAAACAGCGTTAAATCAAACATAGGGTTTTCCTGTCAAAGCGTGGGGCTACACCTTAAATCGCTTTGCCGCTGCGCTCTAGCTCTTTTTAACGCCTTAAAAATTAAAGAATAGCGTCAAGCGCGGCCTGCAGGCTGGTTTCCGGCCCGGTCAGGACCGACAGCGTCGTATTGATCTGCTTCGCCGCTCCTGCCATTGAGCTTTGCGCCAGGACGATACAACCCAACGCGCACTCATGGCGATCGCGAATATAGTGCGCGATTTCACGGTGGTAGCCATCCATATCGCCCTGATTAAAATAGGCCCAGGCGCGGGGAATCAGCTCTACGGCTACCCGGTTACCGGGAATAAAAGCCTCAAATAAGCGGGTAGTCGCCTCCAGCGTAGAGTGTGCGGTACACAGCACCAGTACCGCGCCGTGATAGTGCAAGGCCGCTTTCGCCAGCGCCGCGTCCACGCGAATAACGGGTTTGCTGAACCGCTTAGCCTCTAACGCCACCACGCCCAGCGTGGTGCAGGTAACGATCACCGCGTCAGCTTGCTGGCATAGCTCATCAAGGATCTCGCTAACGTCCGCCACGATGTCAGGCGTGACTTCACCCGCCTCTGTCGCTCGGGTTAAGAGTTCGCTTTGCACGCAGTGCAGCAGTTGAACCTCATCATAATCCAGCGCGTGTAGCGCCTCTTCAAACAGCGCGATGTTGCTTCTTGCGGCATGCAGACAGGCTATGGTTGCCATCTTGATCTCCTGAAAAAAGTTCTCAGTCACTGTGGCAAATTCTGTGACGCATTGCCAATACTTCGGCCCTCCCCGTCGCTTTTGTTTCACTGATGGAGCACCACGCTGGTGCAATGCGCCAGTCGGAAGCAGGAATTTAACGAAACGATCGTTCCATTTCGCCCGCAGAGCGGACGATGCGACTGGTACAGAAGTTGCAAAGACTTCAGGAAAGCCTGAAGGAGAAACGGATGAAAGCATTGATTATGGGCGCGGGGATCGGCGGCATGTGCACCGCGATTGCGCTGCAGCGTTTTGGTATCGAGACTGCCGTGTTTGAAGCGGTAAAAGAGATCAGGCCGGTCGGAGCGGCCATTTCGGTCTGGCCTAACGGCGTCAAATGCCTGAACTATCTGGGCATGAAGGAGAAGCTGCGGGCGTTGGGCGGCATGATGCAGACCATGGCCTATCATGAGGCGCGATCGGGCAGTCCCCTGACGCAGTTCAGTCTGGAACCGCTGATTGCCGCGTCCGGCGAGCGGCCCTACCCGGTCGCACGTGCGGAGCTGCAGGCCATGCTGCTCGGGCACTATGGCCGGGACGAGGTGCAATTTGGTAAACGCGTGGTCAGCGTAGAACAGCACCATCAGGGCGTAACGGCCCGCTTCACCGACGGCAGCGAGGCGCAGGGGGATTTGCTGATTGCCTGTGACGGCGCGCATTCAGCTGTACGCCCTTACGTGCTGGGCCAAACCGTGCCTCGCCGCTATGCGGGCTATGTTAACTGGAACGGCCTGGTAACGCTGGATGAAAGCATTGCGCCAGCTCAGCAATGGACAACTTTTGTCGGCGAAGGTAAGCGAGTTTCGCTAATGCCGGTAGCAAATAACCGCTTCTACTTTTTCTTTGACGTACCCTTGCCGCCGGGGCTGGCAGAAGATCGCAGCACGCTGCGCGCCGATTTAACGCGCTACTTTCATGGCTGGGCCACGCCGGTGCAAAAGCTTATCGCTCAGATCGATCCGGCGACCACTAATCGGGTGGAAATCCATGACATTGAGCCGTTCGGGCAACTGGTAAAGGGCCGAGTGGCGCTGCTGGGCGATGCCGCGCACAGTACCACGCCCGATATTGGCCAGGGCGGTTGTGCGGCGATGGAAGATGCCGTCGTGCTGGCGAACTGCCTGCAAACGCATTCAATGGGCATCGAAGACGCGCTGCTGCGCTACCAGGCCCAGCGTGCCGGACGCGTGAAGGAGTTGGTGTTGAAAGCCCGTAAACGCTGCGACGTCACGCACGGTAAGGACATGGTCGTAACGGAACAGTGGTACCGGGAACTGCAAAGCGAAACCGGCGAGCGCGTGCTTCAGGGCATGTGCGACACCATTCAGGGCGGC
Organism: Erwinia sp.; assembly: GCF_031978025.1. Classification (NCBI taxonomy): domain Bacteria; kingdom Pseudomonadati; phylum Pseudomonadota; class Gammaproteobacteria; order Enterobacterales; family Erwiniaceae; genus Erwinia; species Erwinia sp. Next base: position 1,682 of record NZ_DALZCD010000008.1, on the reverse strand, counting down.
CCATTTGCCTGATGAATCTCCGCGCGACGGCCGCTACCGTCGCGCTGAAAATGCTGTCAGCCTGGCTCCTTTAATCCACGGTTAATCAACATGGCTTCAATGTCCGGATCCCTGCCACGCCAGCCCGCGTAAAGCGCTTTCAGGTCTTCACTGTTGCCACGTGAAAGAATGGCATCGCGGAAAAGCTGGCCGTTCTCACGCGTCAGGCCGCCGTGTTCGCTGAACCAGTTGAAACCGTCGTCAGCCAGCATCTGCGTCCACAGATAGGCGTAGTAACCGGCTGCATAGCCGCCCCCCCAGATATGTTGAAAATAGCTGGAGCGGTAGCGTGGCGGGACGGCCGTCAGTGCGATCTGCTCGGCTTCCAGCGCCTGCTGTTCAAAAGCGACCACCTCCTGTTCCTGCTGGTCAGCGGCGAGGCCATGCCAGTGCATATCCAACAGCGCAGCGGCCAGCAGTTCGGTCATGTCGTAACCCTTATTGAATTTGCTGGCATTGATGATTTTTTCATGCAGGGCCGCGGGCATAGGCTCACTGGTTTGATAATGTCGGGCAAAATGACTGAACACCTGGGGGTCACTGGCCCAGTGTTCATTAAGCTGGGAGGGAAACTCAACAAAATCTCTGGGCGTGGCGGTACCGGAAAGCGAGGGGTAACGCTGCCTGGCGAAAAGACCGTGCAGCGTATGGCCGAACTCGTGGAACAGCGTAATGACGTCATCCCAGGCGAGCAGCGCGGGCTGCCCTTCGAGCGGTTTTGGGTAGTTACAGACGTTATAAATAACGGGCTGAGTACCGAGCAGAGTGGACTGATCGACAAAATTACTCATCCATGCGCCGCCTCCCTTGTTGTCTCGTTTGAAATAGTCGGTATAGAAAAGCGCCATCGGGTCGCCATTAACATCGATAATTTCATAAACGCGCACGTCGGGATGATAAACCGGGAGATCGCTGCGTGCCTTAAAGGTAATGCCATAAAGTTGGGTTGCCGCCCAAAACACGCCGTTTTCCAGCACGTTATTCAGCTCAAGGTAGGGTTTGATCTGGTTTTCATCGAGATCGTAGCTGGCTTTACGCACCTGTTCGGCATAGAACAGCCAGTCCCAGGCCTGCAGGCGAAAACCGTCCTGTCGATCGATAACCGCCTGAATATCCGCCGCCTCACGTTGCGCACGTGCCGTAGCGGCCGGCACGATTTCACGCATAAAATCGAGCGCGGCCTGCGGCGTTTTTGCCATCTGATCCTGCAGCTTCCAGTCAGCATAGTTGGCGAATCCCAACAGCTGCGCCTGACGCGCACGGATGCTTGCCAGGTTGGCAATCAGCGCACGAGTATCGTTGCCGTCGCCCTTTTCAGCCCGCTGCCAGGCAGCCGAAAACAGCGCCTCGCGCGTTTCACGGTTGCTGAGGCTTTGCAGTGCCGGCTGCTGGGTGGTGTTTTGCAGTACCAGCAGCCACTGCGGCTGTAATCCTTTTTCCTGGGCCGCGGCGGCGGCGGCGCTCAACTCTGCCTCGCTGAGTCCAGCCAGCGCCGCCGCATCGGTAACGATTAGCCCACCCGCTTTGGTTGCCGCCAGCAGCTTGTTGGTAAACCGGGTAGTAAGCGTCGCCGCCTGCTGGTTCAGAACCTTCAGCTGCGCTTTTTGATCGTCGTTGAGGCTGGCGCCGGCAAGCTGAAACGC
>NZ_DALZCD010000007.1:11826-31995 GCF_031978025.1 Erwinia sp. | reverse complement strand
GTCGATGACGGCAGATTTACAGTCTGCTCCCTTTGGCCGCTCGGGAACCCCACCAGGGGAAGCGTACTACTTGTGGTATTGCTACTTCTTTACAGTCAGGTCACTGCGTTCCGTGCCCTGCGGGTCAAACCTTCGAGGTCGAAGCTGCTCATCATCCCCCTTGGGGAATATGATGAAGCGTGCTTAAACGCCGAACCAACATAAGTTGGAAATGGTGGTGGGGGAAGGATTCGAACCTTCGAAGTCGATGACGGCAGATTTACAGTCTGCTCCCTTTGGCCGCTCGGGAACCCCACCACTGGCCTTGCTCCCTGCTTGCTGAAGCGGGGCGCATCATACCAAATGCTGCGCCACTGTAAAGCCCGGATTCAGCAATCCCGGCGCGTTTGCCGTTTTTTTATTCTGACTGCTGCTTTGCCCGGCAAAACAGCAGTCTTCAGCGTTTACAGGATGATAGTACGGTTACCATAGACAAATACGCGCTGTGCCAGCACCTGGTAAAGCGCACGGCTCAACACATTTTTCTCTACGTCACGTCCGGCACGCATCATGTCTTCCGCCGTGTAGGTATGATCCACGTGAATGACGTCCTGCATGATAATCGGGCCTTCATCCAGATTGTCATTAACGTAATGGGCAGTAGCGCCAATGATCTTCACGCCACGCTCGTAGGCCTGATGATAAGGACGAGCACCGATAAAGGCAGGCAGGAACGAATGGTGAATATTGATGATCTGGTTTGGATAGCGCTGCACAAATGCCGGAGTCAGCACGCGCATATATTTGGCCAGCACCACATAATCCGGCTGGAAACGATCGATCTCCACCGCCATGTTATTATCGTGTTCCTCACGCGTCAGGCCTTCATGGCTGACCAAAATAAACGGAATATCAAAACGTTCGACCAGCGTCTTCAGCGTTTCGTGATTGCCGATAACCGCAGCGATTTCTACATCCAGACCGCCATAGGTACTTTTCATTAACAGATCGCCCAGGCAGTGCGCTTCTTTTGTTACCAGGATCACTACGCGACGACGGCCCGCCGCATTCAGCTCTCTGAACGATCCGGCAGGCAGGGCGCTGTCCAGATCGGCCAGCAGCGTGGCATCGTTAAAAATGCCTTCCAGCTCGGTACGCATAAAGAAGCGACCGGTGCGATGATCGACGAACTCATTGTTCTGCACGATATTCAGTTCGTGCTTGTAACAAATGTTGGTGATTTTGGCGATCAGGCCTTTAGCATCAGGGCAAATGGTTCGTAAAACTTTTCGTTGTAGTGTCTGCGCTTGCATCGCGATGGTAATCCTGTCAAAGCAATTCTGAGGGAAAGCGGGGGACCATTACTGGCCACAACATTTTTTAAATTTTTTTCCCGAGCCACACGGGCATCGGTCGTTTCGCCCTGTTTCAGGGAAAATTCCGTCCACATAATACCAGCGTTGCGCCAGGCGAAGAAAGCGCGAACGCTCATGAATAAAGCCGTTGCGCTGATTTTCAGAGAAACGAGCGAAGAAGGTAACGTAACCTTCTGCATTATCTCCTGGTACTTGTGCCTCAACTATATGTAAACTAAGCCATCTGGTGACGGCGAAGCTCTCTTCCAGGCTCTCACGAAAGCGCGCGGCATCACAGTCGGGGTGCCAGGTAGCAATCAGGTAATCGGCATCGTTTTTGGCGTAAGCGGTATAGCGCGAGCGCATCAACGCTTGCGGCGTAGGGGGAATGCCGTCACCATTGAGCCACGGCTGGCAACATAAGCTATACTCCAATCCGCTACAGCATGGGCAGGATTCAGACACGTTGTCTCCAGAGGAAAATAAAAAGCAGAGTGGGTTTTGGGCGTCATGGTAACCGAGCTGTGTGAGTGGCGCCATTGGTTCGTTAAGCAAACACCAGAGGTGGAATGAGACAGGTTAAGATTGGGCTGGCACTGGGATCGGGTGCAGCCAAAGGGTGGGCTCATATCGGCGTGATTGAGGCGCTGGAACGAGCCGGCATCAGGATTGATGTGGTGGCAGGTTGCTCCGTGGGAGCACTTGTCGGCGCCGCTTATGCCAGTCAACGTCTTCCTCTTCTTGCTGGTTGGGTGCAGGGTTTCAGCTACTGGGAAGTGCTTCGCCTGATGGATTTTTCCTGGCAACGAGGCGGCCTGCTGCGTGGCGAGCGCGTGTTCAGCCACGTTCGTCGCCTGTTACCGCATACGCAGATTGAAGCTTGCAGCCTGCCATTTGGCGCCGTCACCACCAATCTCAGTACCGGACGCGAACTCTGGCTAACGGAAGGCGATCTTCACCAGGCCATTCGCGCGTCATGCAGTATGCCAGGCCTGCTTTCGCCGGTCGCCTGGAACGGCTACTGGCTGGTGGACGGCGCCGTGGTCAACCCCGTGCCCATCTCTTTGACCCGCGCGCTGGGCGCCGATATCGTTATCGCTGTCGATTTACAGCATGACGCGCATCTGATGCAGCAAAACTTACTCTCCGTTACGCCACAGACTGTGAAGCTGCCCGCTGCTGCCGAGGGGTGGCGCGGTAAGCTACGACAGAAGCTGAGCGAAATAGGCCACAAAAAAATCAATCAAACACCGGGAGCGATGGAAATTATGACCACCTCGATTCAGGTGCTCGAAAACCGGGTCAAACGCAACCGGATGGCGGGCGATCCGCCGGATGTGCTGATACAACCTTTCTGCCCGCAAATTTCTACCCTGGATTTTCATCGGTCGGAAGAAGCTATCGAGGCCGGCAGACTTGCCGTAGAGAAAAAGATGGATGAATTGCTTCCGCTGGTCCGTCAGTACGCATTGCCGGAAGAGAAATGAGAGGACTTCAGGCAAATCCGAGAGGCGCAATTGTGGTTTTTGAGCCACTATTGACTTATCTGGCGCACAAGGGGGGACAATGGAGAAGCCATTAAGCGGAAAACAAATCCTGATAGTTGAAGACGAAGTGGTTTTCCGTTCTCTGCTGGATACCTTTCTAAACGCGTTAGGCGCCGTTACCACGCTTGCCGATGATGGCATGCAGGCTCTGGAAAGTATGAAGCATCAGGTCTTTGACCTGATGATATGCGATTTGGCTATGCCGCGCATGAACGGTATCAAGCTGGTTGAACATCTGCGGAGTCGGGGCAATGCCGTGCCGATTCTGGTGATTTCCGCTACCGAAAACATGTCGGATATCGCCCATGTCCTGCGCCTGGGCGTGCAGGATGTCCTGTTGAAGCCGTTAAAAGATTTGGAAAGGTTGCGTGAGGCGGTTTACGAATGCCTTTATCCTTCCATGTTTACCTCTAAGGTAGAAGAAGACGAGCAGCTTTTTCAGGACTGGGATGCGCTGGTGCGCGATCCACAGGCGGCCGCCAAGCTGTTAAAGCAGCTGCAGCCGCCAGTACAGCAGGAAATTGCTCATTGCCGCATTAACTATCGCCAGCTGACGATGGCAGAACAGCCGGGCCTGGTGCTTGACGTTGCGGCACTCTCTGACAAAGACCTCGCTTTTTATTGCCTTGACGTTACCCGTGCAGGCGATAACGGCGTATTGGCCGCGCTATTATTAAGGGCATTGTTTAATGGTCTGCTTCAGGATCAGCTTTCGGGCCAGGCACAACGTCTGCCTGAACTAAATAGTTTGCTCAAGCAGGTTAATTTACTTTTGCGCCAGGCAAATCTTCAGGGGCAATTTCCCCTACTGGTTGGCTATTATCACCAAGGGTTAAAAAACCTTATCCTGGTTTCTGCTGGTTTAAACGCCACCCTGAATATTCATTCTCATCAAATACAGCTGAGTAATGGCGTTCCCCTTGGTACGCTGGGCAGTACGCATCTTAATCAAATTAGTCAGCGTTGTGATGCGTGGCAATGCCAGGTATGGGGCGCTGGAGGCAGGCTGCGCCTGATGTTGTCCACCGATTAAACGTCCCTTCTTCCGTTATCGCTGCGCCCCTGAGACAGGGCCAGCGATAAGCTTTACACTTAGGTAATAGTCTTAAATTGCGTGGAAATGAATGAACCAGGATAATTCCATCCGGGTTCAACTGATATACTCACTTCGTTTTTTAACTCGACATATCAAGTAATAACTTGAACGGCCTAAAGAGAGGTACTTAGATGTCTGCCTATAAGTCCAAAGTAAAAAAAGCGGTTATCCCTGTTGCTGGTTTGGGAACCCGTATGTTACCTGCCACCAAAGCCATTCCTAAAGAGATGCTGCCGCTGGTTGATAAGCCGTTAATTCAGTATGTCGTTAACGAGTGTATCGCTGCGGGTATCACCGAGATCGTGCTGGTAACGCACTCATCTAAAAACTCTATCGAAAACCATTTTGATACCAGCTTCGAGCTGGAAGCGATGCTGGAAAAACGCGTTAAGCGCCAGCTGCTGGAAGAAATCCAGTCTATCTGCCCACCTCACGTGACCATCATGCAGGTACGTCAGGGTCTGGCGAAAGGTCTGGGTCACGCGGTTATGTGTGCTTATCCGGTTGTGGGTAATGAGCCAGTGGCCGTTATTCTGCCTGACGTTATCATCGACGAATACGAATCTGACCTGTCCAAAGAAAACCTGGCGGACATGATGCGTCGCTTCGACGAAACCGGCTACAGCCAGATCATGGTTGAGCCTGTAGAAGACGTAACGGCATACGGCGTAGTTGACTGCCAGGGCGCAGAACTGAAAGCGGGCGAAAGCGCGCCGATGGTTGGCGTGGTAGAGAAGCCTAAAGCTGATAAAGCCCCTTCAAACCTGGCGGTTGTTGGCCGTTACGTGCTGTCCGCGGATATCTGGCCTCTGCTGGCGAAAACGCCTCCAGGCGCAGGTGATGAAATTCAGCTGACTGACTCTATCGCGATGATGATGGACAAAGAAACGGTTGAAGCTTACCACCTGAAAGGCGTGAGCCACGACTGCGGTAACAAACTGGGTTACATGCAGGCTTTCGTCGAATACGGCGTGCGTCATAATACGCTGGGTGCAGATTTCAAAGCATGGCTTGAAAGCACCGTTGGCAATGAGAAATAAGATTAATTTTTTAACCGGGACAATTCAATGAAAGTCACCGTATTTGGTATCGGCTATGTGGGTCTGGTTCAGGCTGCGGTTTTGGCCGAAGTCGGACATGACGTTCTTTGTATCGATGTCGACGCAAACAAAGTCGAGAATCTGAAGAAAGGGATCATTCCAATTTTTGAACCAGGCCTGACGCCGCTGGTGATGAAGAACTATGAAGGCGGTCGCCTTAAGTTCTCCACCGACGCGGAAGAGGGTGTTAACCACGGCATCATGCAGTTTATCGCTGTGGGGACGCCTCCGGACGAGGATGGTTCTGCGGATCTGAAATATGTCACTGCAGTAGCACGTACGATTGCCCAGCATATGAACGATCATAAAGTGGTAATTGACAAGTCAACCGTACCCGTTGGGACGGCTGACCGCGTGCGCAGCGTGATGGAAGAAACGCTGAAGGCCCGTGGCAAAGAGATCGCTTTCGACGTGGTATCTAACCCGGAATTCCTCAAGGAAGGTGCAGCGGTCAACGACTGTATGCGTCCTGAGCGTATTGTGGTGGGTACCGACAACGAAGAGGTTGTTGAGCTGCTGCGCGAGCTGTACGAGCCATTCAACCGCAATCACGATCGTATGATCCTGATGGATATCCGCAGCGCCGAGCTGACCAAGTATGCGGCTAACTGCATGTTGGCAACAAAAATCAGCTTTATGAACGAGATTTCTAACCTGGCGGAACGTCTGGGTGCGGATGTCGAGAAAGTGCGTCAGGGTATTGGTTCCGATTCTCGTATCGGTTACTCCTTTATCTATCCTGGCTGCGGCTACGGCGGTTCCTGCTTCCCGAAAGACGTTCAGGCGCTTATCCGTACTGCCGAGCAGATTGGCTATAAGCCTCGTCTGCTGCAGGCTGTGGAAGACGTCAACGACTCTCAGAAACACAAGCTGCCAGACTTCATTAAGCGTCACTTTGGCGACAACCTTCAGGGCAAAACCTTTGCGCTGTGGGGACTCTCCTTTAAGCCAAATACTGACGACATGCGTGAAGCCTCCAGCCGCGTGCTGATGGAAGCGTTATGGCAGGCTGGCGCATCCGTACAGGCTTTCGATCCGGAAGCGATGGACGAAGCGCAGCGCATCTATGGTCACCGCAGCGATCTTAAGCTGATGGGCACCAAAGAAGCGGCACTGCAGGGTGCAGATGGCCTGGTTATCTGTACCGAATGGCAAAACTTCCGCGCGCCGGATTTTGACATCATTAAAAATGCCCTGAAAGAACCCGTGATTTTTGACGGTCGTAACCTGTATGATCCGGAAAGAGTCAGCAAACGCGGTTTCGTTTATTATGCAATCGGCCGCGGAGCTTCTATCCAAATTGCATAATTAACGAGGGAAGTATGAAATATCTGGTTACCGGCGCAGCAGGATTTATTGGCTTTCACGTTGCCCAACGCCTGTTAGGCGCCGGTCACCAGGTTGTCGGTCTCGACAACCTGAATGACTACTATGATGTAAAGCTCAAGCTTGCCCGCCTGGATCTCCTCAAGCCTTTTTCAGCCTTCACTTTTATTAAGCTCGACCTTGCCGACAGAGAAGGGATGGCTACGCTTTTTGCCAGCGAAGGATTTGACCGGGTTATTCACCTTGCCGCCCAGGCAGGCGTTCGTTATTCCCTGGAAAACCCTCTGGCCTATGCCGATGCCAATCTCATCGGACATTTAAATATTCTGGAAGGGTGCCGTCATAATAAAGTCGGGCATCTGCTTTATGCTTCTTCCAGCTCCGTATACGGTCTGAATCGCAAAATGCCATTCTCAACCGACGATACGGTAGATCATCCGGTTTCCCTTTATGCGGCAACCAAAAAAGCCAATGAGCTAATGTCTCACACCTATTCTCATCTTTATGGTATCCCGACTACCGGCCTGCGGTTCTTCACCGTCTATGGGCCGTGGGGACGTCCGGATATGGCATTGTTTAAATTTACGCGCGCGATGATCGCGGGTGAAAAAATCGATGTTTATAACAATGGTCAGATGCGCCGTGACTTTACCTATATCGATGATATAGCCGAGGCGATAGTTCGGCTACAGGACGTTATCCCTGAGGCTGACGCTAACTGGACGGTGGAGAACGGTAGCCCGGCAACCAGTTCGGCCCCGTATCGCGTCTATAATATCGGCAACAGTAGCCCGGTTACGTTAATGGCCTATATTGAGGCGCTGGAAAAAGCGTTAGGTATAACTGCTGATAAAAATATGCTGCCTATGCAGCCCGGTGATGTGCTGGAGACCAGCGCAGATACGACCGCGCTTTATAATGCGATTGGGTTTAAACCTCAGACTGGCGTAGAGGAAGGTATAAGCCGGTTTGTTGGCTGGTATCGCAGTTTCTATCAGGTGTAAAGGTAATAAAAAAAGGAAGCTCTGGCTTCCTTTTCTATTAGTAGGATGAAAATTCATCCGCTAGTAAAATTTACAGCATGAAATCTTCGAGTTTTTTACCCTGTTCTTCTACTGCTTTTTTGATGACGGCTGGTGTACGTCCCTGACCGGTCCAGGTTTTAGTTTCGCCATTTTCGTCAACATATTTATACTTGGCAGGGCGGGCAGCGCGCTTGGCTTTACCCACGCTTTTCGCCGCATTCTGCGTAGCCAGCAGTTCGTTAGGATCGATGCCATCGGCAATCAGCATTTCGCGGTACTGCTGCAGCTTACGCGTGCGCTCTTCGTTTTCAGCCTGAGCGTGGCTCTCTTCGTCACGGCGCTCGTGCACAACAACTTCCAGCTTCTCCAGCATTTCTTCTAAAGTTTCCAGCGAACATTCTCTGGCCTGTGCACGCAGAGTACGGATGTTGTTCAAAATTTTAAGTGCTTCGCTCATTGTTCTGATCTCAAAAATTATAATGGGGGAATGTTCTGCCTGATAATAATAGAGTGCGGCATAATGAACTGCAATAGCTAATTTTGTAAGAGAAGGAAATGTGTTTATCTGTCGGCATTATCTTTCCGTTATTAAGGCCTTTGATAAATAGTGTACGGAAGAATAACAGCTTGATTACTACAACAGATAACGACTTCACCTTACCCTAACGCCTGGTTTTATAATGAATATTTCAGGGGGGTTATGCTAAAGGGGTTCAATGCTAACCTGCAGAAAACGTAGCGAATAATAGCAAGAATTAACTCCACTTTTTAATCGTTAAATGCGGAAAATAGCTGAAGTGAAAATCTGTCGTAAAAAGTAAATTGGTACGTTGCCTGTCCATTAGTACAGTTTCAGCGCCTGAAGCGCCCAGTACAGGCGAAAAAGGGGTAAAGCATAGCCCGCCCGGTCTTTCCCGGGTGTGGTACAATACTGCCATTCCGTTAAACGTTAATTCGGAGCAAAGCCAGATGGCCCAGCTTTATTTCTATTATTCTGTCATGAATGCAGGTAAATCGACTGCGCTATTGCAATCATCATATAACTATCATGAGCGCGGTATGCGCACGCTAATCTATACAGCAGAAATTGATGATCGTTTTGGATTTGGCAAAGTTAGTTCACGTATTGGGCTTTCTTCTCCAGCAAAATTGTATAATAACGACACGTCACTTTTTGATGATATAAAAGCGGAACAGCAAATGGAACCGGTTCACTGCGTATTGATAGATGAGTCGCAATTTCTGACGCGGGAGCAGGTAAAAGCGTTATCGGACGTGGTTGATAATCTGGATATCCCTGTTCTTTGTTATGGATTACGTACGGACTTTCGCGGTGAGTTATTTAGCGGCAGCCATTATCTTCTTGCCTGGGCCGACAAGCTGGTTGAGCTAAAAACAGTTTGCCACTGCGGGAGGAAGGCGGGAATGGTATTAAGAGTCGATGAAAACGGCGCGCCTTACGATGAAGGTGAGCAGGTGGTTATCGGCGGCAACGAGCGCTACGTTTCGGTCTGTCGTAAGCATTATAAAGCCGCGCTTGAACAGCACTCTCTGGAAGCTGTTTATGGTGAAAAAGGCCGTAAGCCTGTCTGAAAAGGGCAGGGAAGCTACCGTATAATGCAGAGCAACAGGACGTCTCTGGTTGCCTTAGCTTGATTAGCCTGGCTTAAGCATAAAAAACCCGCCTGGCGGCGGGTTTCAGTCAGGATGAATTATTTCTTCACTTTCTTACGCGACTCTACCGGCTGCGCTATCAGCGCTTCCGCTACTGAATCAAAAGGTTCTACATATTCACGGCCGTAGAACGTATCCAGCATAATCTGTTTCAGCTCAGCAATCAGCGGGTAGCGCGGGTTGGCGCCGGTGCACTGGTCGTCAAATGCATCTTCCGCCAGTTTATCTACTTTTGCCAGGAAATCCGCTTCCTGTACGCCAGCCTCGCGAATGGATTTAGGAATACCCAGCTCCGCCTTCATGCTTTCAAGCCAGGCCAGCAGTTTTTCAATTTTCTGCGCGGTACGGTCGCCTGGAGCGCTCAGACGCAGATGATCGGCCACTTCTGCATAACGACGGCGCGCCTGCGGACGGTCGTACTGACTGAATGCCGTCTGCTTGGTTGGGTTATCGTTAGCGTTATAACGAATCACGTTGCTGATAAGCAGCGCATTAGCCAGACCGTGTGGAATATGGAACTCAGAGCCTAGCTTGTGCGCCATAGAGTGACAGACGCCAAGGAAGGCGTTGGCAAAAGCGATACCGGCGATAGTCGCTGCGTTATGAACACGCTCGCGGGCAACAGGATTTTTAGCCCCTTCACGATAGCTTGCCGGTAAATTCTCCTGCAGCAGCTTCAGTGCCTGTAACGCCTGGCCGTCGGAATACTCGTTGGCCAGGACGGAGACATAGGCTTCCAGGGCGTGAGTAACCGCATCCAGACCGCCAAAGGCACACAGCGACTTCGGCATGTTCATCACCAGGTTAGCATCAACGATAGCCATATCTGGCGTCAGCGCATAGTCAGCAAGCGGGTATTTCTGTCCTGTAGCATCGTCTGTCACTACGGCGAAAGGCGTGACTTCGGAGCCGGTACCGGAAGTGGTGGTAATAGCGATCATTTTCGCCTTCACGCCCATTTTCGGGAACTTGTAGATACGTTTACGGATATCCATAAAGCGCAGCGCCAGCTCTTCGAAATGGGTTTCAGGATGCTCGTACATGACCCACATAATTTTTGCCGCATCCATTGGCGAACCGCCACCCAGGGCAATAATCACGTCAGGCTTGAAGGAGTTCATCTGCCCCGCGCCCTTACGCACGACGCTCAGTGTCGGATCCGCTTCCACCTCAAAGAACACTTCGGTTTCAAGACCGTGAGATTTCAGCACTGAAATGACCTGATCTGCATAGCCATTATTAAAGAGATAACGGTCGGTAACGATAAAGGCGCGTTTAGCACCGTCGGTAGCCACTTCTTCCATGGCGATAGGCAGGGAACCACGGCGGAAGTAGATAGACTTAGGAAGTTTATGCCACAACATATTTTCTGCTCGCTTGGCCACGGTTTTCTTGTTGATCAGATGCTTGGGTCCGACGTTCTCTGAAATAGAGTTGCCGCCCCATGAACCGCAGCCGAGCGTCAGTGACGGTGCAAGTTTAAAGTTATACAGGTCGCCGATACCGCCTTGTGAAGCCGGAGTATTGATCAGGATGCGGGCGGTTTTCATTCTGTCGCCGAAATAGTTAACGCGCTCACGCTCGTTATCCTGATCGGTATACAGGCAGGAGGTGTGACCGATCCCGCCCATTGCCACCAGTTTCTCCGCTTTGCTGACCGCATCTTCAAAATCTTTTGCACGATACATGGCAAGCGTAGGGGAGAGCTTTTCATGGGCGAAAGGTTCAGACTCATCCACCAGCTTCACTTCACCAATCAGGATCTTGGTGCTGGACGGTACGCTGATACCGGCCATTTCAGCAATTTTCACGGCTGGCTGACCCACGATAGCCGCATTCAGGCCGCCGTTTTTCAGAATGATATCCTGCACTGCTTTCAGTTCTTTCCCCTGCAGCAGGTAACCACCGTGGCTGGCGAAGCGTTCACGTACGGCTTCGTATGCTGAGTCCACAACGATAACGGACTGTTCAGAGGCGCAGATTACGCCATTATCAAAGGTTTTGGACATCAGAATAGAGGCGACAGCGCGTTTAATATCGGCCGTCTCGTCAATGACCACTGGAGTATTACCCGCGCCAACGCCGATGGCAGGTTTACCAGAGCTATAGGCCGCTTTTACCATGCCAGGCCCACCTGTCGCCAGGATCAGGTTAATATCGGGATGGTGCATCAGTTGGTTAGACAGCTCGACGGAAGGCACATCAATCCAGCCGATAATATCTTTTGGCGCACCGGCAGCAATAGCGGCCTGCAGCACAATATCGGCGGCTTTATTGGTGGCATCCTTGGCACGCGGATGTGGAGAGAAGATAATACCGTTACGGGTTTTCAGACTAATCAGCGCTTTAAAAATAGCGGTAGAGGTTGGGTTAGTGGTTGGCACGATGCCGCAGATTAGGCCGGTAGGTTCGGCAATGGTGATGGTGCCAAACGTGTCATCGGTATCAAGAATACCGCAGGTTTTCTCATCTTTGTAAGCGTTATAAATATATTCAGAGGCGAAATGGTTCTTGATAACTTTGTCTTCGACAATCCCCATTCCGGATTCCGCTACGGCCATTTTGGCCAGAGGAATGCGGGCATCGGCAGCGGCCAGAGCGGCAGCGCGGAAAATTTTGTCGACCTGTTCCTGAGTGAAATTCGCGTACTCTCGCTGGGCTTTCTTTACACGTTCGACCAGTGCGTTAAGCTCAGCAACATTAGTAACGGCCATAATGCTCTCCTGATGAAAGTTAAACTCTATTAGTAAACAAGTCAGAACTGTCAATTATAGCCAGGTGCGCATCAATTGATGCCAAAACGTACTGGCTTTTCCGTTTGCATGTTCTACAGGTTTACTAAAAGAGTCTACGCATCATTACCTTCAGGGCGGTAAACTTGCGCGTTATTCCGTTAACTGATCGCTATAGTACGCATAGCCAGGAGTAGTGATTTTGATACAGATCATATTTTATCCATGCTGACACCTTTCAGCCGCAAGCGTGGGGCAAGTTAACCCGGATGCCAACGGGTTAATTTTGCTAAACAAGTTGAATTATTAGCGCTATAATTCGCTAATGCATTAATTATTAGAGTAATTAACTGCCGTTCTGGTTTTTTCCAGGTGAAATATACGGCAGCCTTTAGCGGCCGCCCGATCGTGAGACCGGGTGGCCTTTGTCCTCTTTAATGGAGAAAAGTGTGAACCCGACCCTCCTCGATCTTTCAGGCTACGTAAAATTTTTCGTCGGGCTTTTTGCGCTGGTAAACCCGGTTGGCATCATTCCGGTTTTTATCAGCATGACCAGCTATCAGCTGCCGGCGGCGCGTAACAAAACTAACCTGACCGCTAACCTTTCCGTCGCTATCATTCTCTGGACCTCACTTTTTCTGGGCGACGGCATACTGCATCTCTTCGGCATCTCGATTGATTCTTTCCGTATCGCTGGCGGGATACTGGTGGTTACTATTGCCATGTCGATGATCAGTGGGAAGCTGGGCGAGGACAAACAAAACAAGCAGGAGAAATCGGAATCGGCGATCCGGGAAAGCGTTGGCGTGGTGCCGCTGGCACTGCCTTTGATGGCGGGGCCGGGGGCTATTAGCTCGACCATTGTCTGGAGCACCCGGTATCACAGTTGGCTAAATCTGCTTGGCTTTAGCGTGGCTATCGCGCTGTTCGCCCTCTGTTGCTGGCTGCTGTTTCGCGCCGCTCCTCTGATGGTCAGAGCATTAGGCCAGACCGGCATTAACGTGATTACCCGTATCATGGGGCTTTTACTGATGGCGCTGGGTATTGAGTTTATCGTCACCGGGGTAAGAGCGCTTTTTCCGGGACTGGCAGGATAAAACTCTGCACTATAAAATAGCCTTTGAGACACATAATCTGCGCTTAATTTGCCGCTGCAATAAAATGGCGCCCCAAAAAGGGGCGCAATCCCCCTTTATTGCTCCTTTTTGGTGCAATTATTCGTCTCGCTTAACCGCACCCGCCTGTTATTAATGTAATTACTGAAAATCGTATTTTTTCAAAAGCTCATCATAAAATGTTATTTCAATAACAAATTTTATCACTGTTATGCTGCTTTCATCACATAGTAAACACCATGATAAGGTTTTTATCTGTTATTTCATGCTATGAAATGGGATTCAGCTCGGGGTTACCTCTTCAGGAAGAGAAAAATAACATCAGGTCGCGGGTTTTTTGAGCAGGTTGGTTTTAAAATCTTTAAAATCATAGTTTTATATTTTTTTGTTTTTCAAAATAAGTTACTACTTTGTTAAATCAAAGATAATAAAAGAGAATTGGTTAACATTTCCGTTATTTTACCTTGGCGCGAAAAGTCGGCATCTGATACGTTTTGCTGCAGCGAACAAAACTGGCATCAGATGTGCAAAGCCTGTGAGGCAACATTTTATGTCAAACATTTCGTACAGAGGTAGAGACCGTTAATGAGATTATTGCTGAAGCCTCTGAAGCTGGCCGTTGCCGTCTGTGCGGCATTATCCGCTTCCTCCCACGCCGCTGCGCCTGCTGATAAACCACTGGCTGCGCAGCAAAGCATCACGATTAATAACGGCGGCGAAGTCTCTACGCTCGATCCGCAAAAAATTGAGGGCGTACCGGAAAGCAATGTGGTGATAAACCTGCTGGAAGGGCTGGTCGCTACCGACAATAACGGTCATATCGTGCCAGGTATGGCAGAAAGCTGGCGCAGCGAAGCGAATAAAGTCTGGACCTTTACGCTGCGAAAAGCGACGTGGAGCAACGGCGAGCCGGTAACGGCCAGCGACTTTGTTTACAGTTGGCAGCGCCTGGCCGATCCGCAAACGGCTTCACCCTATGCCAGCTATTTGCAATATGCACACATCGAAAATATTGACGCTATCCTGGCCGGTAAAAAACCGGCTTCAAGCCTTGGCATTCACGCGGTTGACGACAACCATCTCCAGATTGTTCTGAGCGAGCCGGTGCCCTATTTTATTGCGCTAGCGGCTAATGCTGCGCTGAAGCCGGTTAATCGCAAAGCCGTCGAGCAGTGGGGCGAGAAATGGACACAGCCAGCGCACTACGTCAGTAATGGTGCTTATACTCTCAGTGACTGGGTAATCAACGAAAAAATAGTATTGAAGCGCAATCCTCGCTACTGGAATAATCCGCAGACTATCATCGAAACGGCTACTATCCTGCCCATCACCTCTGAAGCCACCGATGTTAACCGCTATCGCAGCGGCGAAATCGATATGACTAACAGCGTGCTCCCGCCCGAGCTTTTTCCCATGCTGAAGAAAACGCTGGGCAATCAGGTACACGTCAGCCCGCTGCTGTGTACTTTCTATTATGAGCTGAATAATAAACGGCCGCCGTTTAACGATCCGCGAGTGCGTACGGCGGTCAAGCTGACTTTAGACCGCGACATCATTGCCACCAGAATTATGGGACAGGGACAAATTCCGGCGGGCGGCTTTACGCCACCTTTTATTGACGGCGCGGATTTGCCGCCCCCGGCCTGGATGAAGTTGACCCAGCAGCAGCGCAACGAACAGGCTAAAGCCTTATTAAGCGAGGCGGGCTATAGCGCGGAAAAACCGCTGCGTTTCCGGCTGCTTTATAACACCTCGGATTTGAATAAAAAGCAGGCTATCGCCGCCGCTTCTATGTGGCAAAAAAACCTGGGTGCGCAGGTCACGCTGGATAATCAGGAATGGAAAACCATGTTGGATACCCGCCACCAGGGCGACTTTGACGTTGCCCGGGCAACATGGTGCGCCGACTATAACGAGCCTTCTACTTTTCTGAATGCCATGTTAAGCCATTCATCCAACAACACGGCGTTCTATAAAAGTGAAAAGTTTGACGAGTTGATGGCAAAAACGCTGACGGCTGGCGATGCGGCGCAGCGTGCCTCGCTCTATCAACAGGCCGAGCAGCAGCTCGATCGCGACTCCGCGCTTGTTCCCGTCTATTACCGCGTCAGCGCCAGGTTGATTAAACCCTGGGTGGGCGGGTTTACCGGTAAAGATCCTCAGGACCAGACGGATATAAAATATTTTTACATAATAAAGCACTGATTCGTAAGGAAGGTAGTAGCAAGTGATGACAGCAGCCAGGGTATAAAAAAACGGCCATGAGGCGTTCGTTCCGCGTCATGAGCTGCCGCCCGGCAAACAGGGATAGCTTTAGCATCCCGGTAATAATAAAAACTGGAGTAGCAAAATGACCAACATCACGAAAAAGCGCCTGCTGGCGCTGAGTATTCTTAGCGCGCTGACCGGTATGGCTTCGGCCGCCACGGTGCCCGCTGGCGTGCAGCTTGCCGCTAAGCAGGAGATGATTAAAGGCAACGGCGACGAAGTGCAGTCGCTGGATCCGCATAAAATTGAAGGCGTACCGGAATCTAATGTCAGCTATGACCTGCTGGAAGGGCTGCTAATTAATGATGCCAACGGCCATCCCATGCCGGGTGTGGCGGAAAGCTGGGACAACAAAGACGGGAAAGTCTGGACCTTCCATCTGCGCAAAAATGCCAAATGGTCTAACGGCGAGCCGGTTACCGCACAGGATTTCGTCTACAGCTGGCAGCGTCTGGCCGACCCTAAAACCGCCTCGCCTTACGCCAGCTACCTGCAATACGGTCATCTGGCCAATATCGACGACATCATCGCGGGCAAACAGAAGCCCGACCAGCTTGGCGTAAAAGCGCTTGATGCGCACACGCTACAGGTTACGCTGACCGAATCGGTTCCCTATTTTTATAAGTTGCTGATCCATCCCTCCATGTCGCCAGTCTACAAGCCCGCTATCGACAAATTTGGCGAAAAGTGGACACAGCCTGAAAACTGGGTCGGCAACGGCGCTTATAAGCTACAGGAACATATTATTAACGAACGTATCGTCGTGGTACGTAACGCGCAGTACTGGGACAACGAGCATACCGTACTCAACAAAGTTACCTTCCTGCCGATCCCTTCTGAAGTGAACGATGTTAACCGCTATTTCAGCAGCAACGGCAGCGACATGACCTATACCAACCTGCCGATTGAGCTGTTCAAAAAGCTGCAGAAAGAGAATCCGAAAGAACTACGCGTCGATCCTTATCTTTGTACCTACTATTACGAACTCAACAACCAGAAAGCACCGTTTAACGATCCTCGCGTCCGTGCTGCGCTGAAGCTGGGCCTGGACCGCGATATCATGGTTAACAAGGTGCTGGCGCAGGGCCAGCAGCCCGCCTGGAGCTATACGCCACCGGCCATTGACGGGGCTGACCTGGTCAAGCCGGAATGGATGAACTGGACGCAAGAGAAACGTAATGAAGAAGCGAAAAAGCTGCTGGCAGAAGCGGGCTACACCGCCGACAAGCCGCTAACATTTGAGCTGCTTTACAACACCTCGGATCTGCACAAAAAGCTGGCTATTGCCGTCTCGTCAATCTGGAAGAAAAATCTGGGCGTGAACATCAAGCTTAATAACCAGGAGTGGAAAACGTTCCTGGATACTCGTCATCAGGGTAATTTTGACGTGGCGCGTGCCGCCTGGTGTGCGGACTATAACGAACCGACCTCTTTCCTGAATACCATGCTGTCCGGTAGCAGTAATAATACATCGCACTATAAATCCCCTGCCTTTGACAAAATTATGGCGTCGGCTACGGCGGCCAGCGATGACGCGGCTCGCAGTAAGGCTTATACCCAGGCAGAGCAGCAGCTGGATAAAGATTCGACCATCGCGCCGGTGTTCTATTACGCCAATACGCGACTGGTTAAGCCCTACGTCGGCGGCTATACCGGCAAAGATCCGCTGAATTATCTCTACGATAAAAATCTCTACATCATCAAACACTAAAAAATGGGGGGAAGGAAACGCTTCCCCCACGGTCTTCTTTTGAGCAGTGCTGAAGCACAGGCCAGCAGGTACGGGCAATGTTAAAATTTATTTTTCGTCGTTTTCTGGAAGCGATTCCGACGTTACTGATCCTGATTACTATCTCTTTCTTTATGATGCGCCTGGCGCCAGGCAGCCCTTTTACCGGCGAACGCACGCTGTCACCTGAGGTGATGGCAAACATTGAGGCCAAATATCATTTAAACGATCCCATGTGGAAACAGTATATGGATTACCTGATCCAACTGGTACGTGGGGATTTCGGGCCGTCTTTTAAATACAAAGACTATACGGTTAATTATCTGGTCGGCCATGCTTTTCCTGTCTCGGCCAAACTCGGTTTAGCGGCGTTTATTTTAGCGATAGTGCTGGGGGTAACGGCAGGCGTTATTGCTGCGCTGAAGCAGAACAGCAAATGGGATTTCCTGGTGATGGGCGTGGCGATGACCGGCGTGGTGATCCCCAGCTTCGTGGTGGCACCGCTGCTGGTGTTGGTGTTTGCCATTGTTCTGAAATGGCTGCCGGGCGGCGGCTGGAATGGCGGGGCAATCCAGTACATGATTTTGCCTATGGTCGCGCTCTCGCTGGCTTATATCGCCAGCATTGCCCGTATCACGCGCGGATCGATGATCGAGGTGCTTCATGCCAACTTTATTCGCACGGCGCGGGCTAAAGGGTTGCCTATGCGGCGTATTATCCTGCGCCATGCGCTGAAGCCAGCGATGCTGCCGGTACTCTCATACCTGGGTCCCGCCTTTGTGGGCATTATTACCGGTTCTATGGTGATTGAAACCATTTACGGCCTGCCGGGTATTGGCCAGCTGTTTGTTAATGGTGCGCTGAACCGTGATTACTCGCTGGTGCTCAGCCTGACCATTCTGGTTGGCGTGCTGACCATTGTTTTTAACGCGATCGTTGACGTGCTTTATGCGGTTATCGATCCGAAAATCCGTTACTAATTGGGAGCTGGCTATGATACTGAGTAAGAAAAACAGCGAAGCTCTCGACAACTTTAGCGAAAAGCTGGAGATCGAAGGCCGCAGCCTCTGGCAGGACGCCCGTCGCCGTTTTATCCATAACAGAGCAGCGTTGGCCAGTCTGGCCGTGCTGGTGCTGATTGCGCTCTTCGTGATATTTGCGCCGATGCTTTCATCCTTCACCTATGACGACACCGATTGGGGAATGATGTCGAATGCGCCGGACATGGTGTCTAAACACTATTTCGGGACGGACTCGTCGGGACGAGATCTGTTGGTTCGCGTGGCTATCGGGGGCCGTATTTCGCTGATGGTGGGCATCGCTTCTGCGCTGGTGGCCGTGCTGGTCGGCACGCTTTACGGCTCGCTGGCGGGCTACCTTGGTGGCAAAGTCGATTCGGTGATGATGCGCCTGTTGGAAATCCTTAACTCTTTCCCGTTTATGTTCTTTGTTATCCTGCTGGTCACCTTCTTCGGCCGTAATATCCTGTTGATTTTTGTAGCGATTGGTCTGGTTTCCTGGCTGGATATGGCACGTATCGTGCGCGGGCAGACGCTGAGCCTCAAGCGCAAAGAGTTTATCGAGGCGGCACACGTCGGCGGTGTATCAACCGCAAACATCGTGCTGCGCCATATCGTGCCTAACGTGCTGGGCGTGGTGGTGGTGTATGCCTCGCTGCTGGTACCCAGCATGATCCTGTTTGAATCCTTCCTCAGCTTCTTAGGCCTGGGTACCCAGGAACCGCTGAGCAGCTGGGGCGCATTGCTCAGCGACGGCGCCAACTCAATGGAAGTCTCGCCGTGGCTGCTGCTGTTTCCGGCCGGTTTCCTGGTGGTGACGCTGTTTTGTTTCAACTTTATCGGCGATGGCCTGCGCGATGCCCTCGACCCGAAAGATCGTTAAGGAGTTTCCCGATGAACGTCACACAACTACAGCCAGCGATGGCCACACAAGCGGGAAGCGAACTGCTGCTGTCGGTAAAAGATTTGCGCGTTACCTTCACCACGCCGGACGGTGACGTTACCGCCGTCAACGACCTAAACTTTGACCTGCGGGCGGGCGAAACGCTGGGTATCGTCGGTGAATCGGGTTCCGGCAAGTCGCAGACTGCCTTTGCGCTAATGGGCCTGCTGGCCGGCAACGGCCGTATCGGCGGCTCGGCTCGCTTTCGCGGCAATGAGATCCTCAATCTGCCGGAAAAGCAGCTGAACCGCCTGCGCGCTGAACAGATTGCGATGATTTTTCAGGATCCCATGACCTCGCTCAACCCTTATATGCGGGTGGGTGAGCAGCTGATGGAGGTTTTACAGCTGCATAAGGGCATGAGCAGCGCCCAGGCGTTTGAAGAGTCGATACGCATGCTGGATGCGGTAAAAATGCCGGAAGCGCGTAAGCGTATGAAGATGTACCCGCACGAGTTTTCCGGCGGGATGCGGCAGCGCGTTATGATTGCTATGGCGCTGCTGTGCCGTCCTAAGCTGTTGATTGCCGACGAGCCGACCACGGCGCTGGACGTGACCGTGCAGGCGCAAATTATGACGCTGCTTAACGATCTGAAAAGAGAGTTTAATACCGCGATTATTATGATTACGCATGACTTAGGGGTAGTAGCCGGCATTTGCGATCGCGTGCTGGTAATGTACGCCGGGCGCACTATGGAGTACGGCAAAGCCCGCGACATCTTCTATCAGCCAACGCATCCTTATTCCATCGGGTTGCTGAACGCCGTGCCGCGCCTGGACGCGGAGGGCGAATCACTGACCACTATTCCTGGCAACCCGCCCAATCTGCTGCGGTTGCCTAAAGGCTGCCCGTTTCAGCCTCGCTGTCCGCACGCCATGGAAATCTGCGCCACGATGCCGCCGCTGGAGCCTTTTGGGCAGGAGCGGCTGCGCGCCTGCTTTAAACCTGCGGAGGAGCTGGTATGAGCACCATCGAAAAAAACGTTCTGCTGGAAATTGCCGATTTAAAAGTTCACTTCGCGATTAAAGATAGCGGGCAGTGGTTCTGGCAGCCGCCAAAAACGCTGAAGGCGGTAGACGGCGTAAGCCTGCGCCTGTATGAAGGAGAAACACTGGGCGTGGTAGGCGAGTCCGGCTGCGGCAAATCGACGCTGGCCCGCGCCATCATCGGGCTGGTTCAGGCCACAGAAGGGCGCGTAGCCTGGCTGGGCCGCGATCTGCTGGGGCAAAGCGAAGAGGAGTGGCGCAAGGCGCGTAGCGAC
>NZ_DALZCD010000007.1:0-11816 GCF_031978025.1 Erwinia sp. | reverse complement strand
CAGGCCTGGCCATCGCAGTGGCCTCATCGGTCAGGTGCAGATGATTTTTCAGGATCCGCTGGCCTCGCTGAATCCACGCATGACTATTGGCGATATCATCGCCGAGCCGCTGCGTACCTATCATCCCAAAATGGCGCGTCAGGAAGTGAAAGAGCGGGTCAAGACGATGATGATGAAGGTAGGGCTGTTGCCGAACCTGATTAACCGCTACCCGCATGAGTTTTCCGGCGGTCAGTGCCAGCGTATCGGCATCGCCCGGGCGCTGATCCTTGAGCCTAAACTGATTATCTGTGACGAACCGGTTTCCGCGCTGGATGTCTCTATCCAGGCTCAGGTGGTCAATCTGCTGCAGAAATTGCAGCGCGAAATGGGGCTGTCGCTGATCTTTATCGCGCACGATCTGGCGGTGGTAAAACATATTTCCGATCGCGTATTGGTGATGTATCTGGGCCATGCCGTAGAGCTGGGGACTTATGACGAGGTTTATCAGAATCCGCAGCATCCTTATACCCGGGCGCTGATGTCGGCCGTGCCGATCCCCGATCCTGATTTGGAAAAAAATAAGGTTATCCAGCTGTTGGAAGGGGAACTGCCTTCGCCAATCGATCCACCGTCAGGCTGCGTGTTCCGCACTCGCTGCCCGATAGCCGGGCCGGAGTGCGCTAAAACCCGTCCGCTGCTGGAAGGCAGCTTCCGTCACGCGGTATCTTGCCTGAAGGTGGATCCTTTGTAAGACCGGCTCGCATCCCGGCAACGGGGTGCGGCTCCTGTCAGGGGCGGCTTATTCGCGCCACAGGATATGACAAAGCTTATGATCTTTTTCACGGCACAGCAGGACGCGAGCAAAAATATCGGTCACCGGGTCGCCGTCGTTTTCACCCAGACCAATCACCACTTCCGCAAAAAAATCGGGATTCAGATCGAAATCCACCTGCTCGGCCCAGTCTTCAGCCGGGTCGTGCAGCTCTGCGCCGCCGCGCTCCTCAAACTGAAGATTGAACAGCAGGATATCGGCCGGATCGAGGTTATCGCCCGCCAGTTCCAGGAAAATATCGTAGGCCTGTTCCAGGGTTTCGTCTTCGGTAAGGCGGTTATTTAAATCCATAAAATTTCCCATAATGCCCATCAGGGCTGTGCAAGGCTGCTTTATAACAGCGGGCTGAAAAAGTAAAAAATTCGCTCGACAATCCTCTGCCACCAGGCGCGCCGCGTCCACTGTTTTGCATCCAGTAGCCGCGAACGGGCGATATAATCATCCTGAACGCGCGCCAGATCGCCGCCAAAGCCGTCGTCGTCTATCACTAACGTGATCTCAAAATTAAGCCACAGGCTGCGCATATCCAGGTTAACCGTGCCGATCAGGCTAAGCTGTCCATCTACCAACACGCTTTTGGTATGTAACAGGCCCTCTTCAAACTGATAAATCTTGACGCCTGCCTCCAGCAGCTCCGCAAAGAAAGCCCGGCTCGCCCAGCCTACCAGCAGGGAGTCGTTATGTCTTGGCACGATAATGCTGACCTCCACGCCGCGCTGCGCGGCGGTACAGATAGCATGTAGCAGATCGTCGCTGGGAACAAAATAGGGCGTGGTCATGATCAGCTGCTCACGCGCCGAATACACGGCGGTCAGCAGCGCCTGGTGAATAAGGTCTTCCGGAAAGCCAGGCCCGGAGGCAATAACCTGTATGGTATGGCCGCTTTCCTGCTCGAACGGCATGATGGTCCCGTCCGGCGGCGGCGGCAAAATGCGCTTGCCGGTTTCAATCTCCCAGTCGCAGGAGTAAATAATCCCCATGGTTGTCGCCACCGGGCCTTCCATCCGCGCCATCAGGTCAATCCACTGGCCGACGCCTGCGCTCTGTTTGAAAAAGCGCGGGTCGACCAGGTTCATGCTGCCGGTATAGGCAATATAGTTATCGATCAGCACCACTTTACGATGCTGACGCAGGTCCATACGGCGTAGAAACACGCGCAGCAGACTGACCTTTAACGACTCCACGACATCAATACCGGCATTGCGCAGCATGGCGGGCCATTCGCTGCGGAAAAACTGCACGCTGCCGGCAGAGTCCAGCATCAGCCGACAGTGAACGCCGCGCCGCGCTGCGGCCATCAGCACTTCCGCTACTTCATCCGCCATGCCGCCGGGCTGCCAGATATAAAACACCATCTCGATATTGTGGCGAGCCAGCTGGATGTCGCGGATCAGCGCCTGCATCGTCTCTTCCGTAGAGGTAAGCAGCTGCAGCTGATTGCCTTTTACCCCGGCAATACCCTGACGATTTTCACAAAGCTGAAACAGAGATCGCGCCACATCGCTGTTATCACCGGCAAAAATATGGTGACAGGATTTCAGATCGTTCAGCCATTTAGCGGTGGAAGGCCACATGGTGCGGGCGCGCTCGGCGCGGCGCTTTCCCAGATGCAGCTCGCCGAAAGAGAGATAGGCAACGATGCCCACCAGAGGCAGGATATAAATAATCAGCAGCCAGGCCATCGCCGAGGGAACCGCACGCCGCTTCATCAGAATGCGCAGCGTGACCCCGGCAATCAACAGCCAGTAACCAAACAGCAGCAGCCAGCTCATTAAAGTATAAAATGTCGTCATAAAAGCGGAAGTCCTGTTCACCTCTGATTACAGGAGTTTACGTGCAGATCGGGGCGGACGAAACCTTTTCCTCAAGTCATCGGACTTGGCGTAGAGACAGAAGTCTTTATAATGCGGCGCGAGTTTTGGCAAGTGAAGAGGGTAATATGAGACGGAGTAGGAATGAAGTTGCACGCTGGCGCATGTCGCGTCAAATTCAGCGCCGCCGGGCGCGCTGGCTGGAAGGGCAGTCAAGACGTTATGGGCGGATGCATGCCATTCGCCACCAGCTAAGCCAGCAGCAGCGTCGTTCTATTCTGTTTATTACTCAGATAGTGTAAGCGTAAAGGCCCGGCCTGTAGCCGGGTCTTCATCCGCCCGTCAGGCACCCGGCATCCAGGCCCCGCTGGCAATAAACCAGACCAGTAGAGCGGCGCCCGCTATCCCGACAGCGGCAGGGAAAAGATAGCCAATTTTCATCAGGGTTCTCGTTAAGCGTTAAAACGTGCGTTTAAAGGGCTTAACGGCAACCTGCTTATAAACGCCTGCGGCGATATAAGGATCGTCCTGCGCCCAGGACTGCGCCTCTTCCAGCGAAGAGAATTCGGCGATAACGGTAGAGCCGGTAAAACCCGCTACGCCAGGTTCATTACTGTCTACTGCCGGCATCGGCCCGGCGATAATCAGACGGCCTTCATCCTGCAACAGCTGCAAACGTGCCACATGCGCAGGGCGTACCGCCTGACGTTTTTCCAGTGAATCCGCATTGTCTTCTGCATAAATTACGTAGAGCACGTTAACTCCTGTCGATCGCTAATAATGGGCGATCACGTTAAGGCATCGTTCGCTATTCTGCAAACGAAAGATGCTTTTGCTGCCGTTGTCCCCTTTACCGACCAGTTTACGGACAAATTCACGCTGGAAGGCGCGAGTTGTTGAAACTGATTGCTATTTGCATTTAAACTTACGCCTCAACTTTTACAGCAGAAAGATTATGACGACGCTGACAGAAACTTCATTTCCTCGCCGCCTTTCGCTATCAACCCTGCTTTCCGTGGGGCTGCACGCCGTGGCGATCGGTGGGATACTCTATGCCTCTTTTCACCAGACCGTGGAAGTGCCAAAAGCGTCTCAGCCTATCAGCGTCTCTCTGGTCGCGCCGGAAGTTCAGCCGGAGCCGCAGCCTGCGCCCCAGCCCGCGCCGCAACCGGTAGCGGAACCTGAACCGGAACCGGAACCCGAGCCGCCCAAAGCGGAACCGGTGCCAATCCCGAAACCTGTTTCTAAACCCAGGCCTAAACCCAAGCCGAAAAAGGAAGTGGTAAAGCCGAAGAAAGAGGTCAAACCACGCGAAGAGCCACGTCAGGCCGCGCCGTTTAGTAACGACCGTACGGCGACAGCGACCAAACCGTCAACCGCGCCAAAAACGTCCGCAGCGCCTTCTAAGGCGGTTGAGTCCGGACCAAAAGCGTTAAGCATAGGCAAACCCGACTATCCGCAACGTGCTTCTGCACTGCGTCTGGAAGGCCACGTACGCGTTCTGTTTGACGTGGACAGCTCGGGGCAGGTCAACAATATCCGTATTATCGAAGCCGAGCCGCGCAATATGTTTGAGCGTGCGGTGAAAAACGCAATGCGAAAGTGGCGCTACGAGCCGGGCAAAGCGGGCAAAGATGTGAAAATGAATGTCGTCTTTAAAATCAGTGGGGGGGCAAGCATTGAGTAAAGGACGACCCGGCGGGCTATAGCAAAAAGGGGGAGCAACAGTGCACCCCCTTTTTATTGTCGTTACGCTTCGCTAAAGTGGCTTTTCTCAGGCGGAAGCGGGCGGGATTTGCCCTTACTGTCCACCGCCACGTAGATAAAGACCGCTTCGGTGGTGCAGTAGCGCTGTCCAATAGGTTCCGAAGCCACTTTCTTGATCCAGACCTCGACATTAATCGTGATGGAGCTGCTGCCGGTACGGATGCAGCGTGCGTGGCAGCTGACCACGTCGCCTACTGCCACCGGCTTCAGAAAGGTCATGCCGTCGGCCCTGACCGTCACCACGCGGCCGCCCGCGATCTCTTTCGCCAGGATAGCCCCACCCATATCCATCTGCGACATCAGCCAGCCACCGAAGATATCGCCGTTGGCGTTGGTATCTGCAGGCATCGCCAGCGTCCTCAACACCATCTCGCCCTGGGGCTGTCGTTGTTCTTCCATATCTTGCTTCCCGTGAAAAACGCCTTGCGGCGCTAAATTATTTTTCTTCCTGCGGCATCAGACGATAAATATACACGCCGCTGAACAGGGTGAAGAGCAGCGTCAGCCCGGTCAGGCCGAACACTTTAAAGTTAACCCAGAAATCCTGCGGCAGCCAAAAGGCGACGTAAATATTGGCCAGACCACAGGCGAAAAAGAAAATGGCCCAGGCAACGTTCAGCCTGCGCCAGGCGGCCTGCGGCAGCGTAAGCTCCTTGCCCAACATACTTTGGATCAGCGTCTGCTTCATCCAGAACTGGCTGTACAGCAGGCCCGCAGCAAACAGCGTATAGATTACCGTGACCTTCCATTTGATGAATTCGGCGTTATGAAAAACCAGCGTCAGCGTGCCGAAAACAGTCACCAGCACAAACGTCACGATAGTCATCTTTTCCAGCTTGCGGTAAAGCAGCCAGCTGGCCACCAGCGCCAGCGCGGTGGCGACGATCAGCGCGCCCGAGGCGACAAAAATATCGTAAAGCTTATAAAAAATGAAAAAGACTACAAGGGGAAGGAAATCAAGTAACTGCTTCATAAAGGCTTCCGGTTATCAGATCAACACATGGGCTGCGCGCCGGTGAAGCGCGCAGCGACTGATTAACGTAACAGCATATACAGGCGGCTGAGGTAAATGATCAGCATTGCCGACACGAGATTACTCAGCGCGTTCAGCAGCACGGAAGTCACGTTCGCCGGCAGGACGGTCAGCGAGGAAGCCATCAGCAGGACCAGCACTTTTGCCAGCAGCCAACCCAAAATAGCGGGTGCCACCACCTTAACATGACCCCAGACCAGACGCGCACTGGCGCGCATAGCGGCGAAAATACCCACTTTTTCTGCCGTCATGATCACAGGAGACAGCGACAGCAAAATAGCGAAAATGATACCGGGCACCATCAGTGCCATAAAGCCGAGCTGGATAATCAGCGTCATAAAAAACACCAGCGGCAGTAAACGCAGCAGCATCGGCGCGGAAACGCCCATGGCGCGCAGGGCGCTAACGCGCTCGCCAGCGGTAACCATCGGGATCAGGCAGAGCATCGCGCCCAGCAGTAGCGTATTGCCTACCAGCGAGGCAAGCGTACCGGCAGCGGAAGCGTGCAGCAGGAGCTGCTGCTGTTCCGGCGTCATGGTTCTGATCCACTCCATCAGGCTCATGGTGCCGCTTTTGCCATCCGCCAGCTCAGAGATATCAGGCGTAAGCGCATGGCCGATCAGGACCGTAATAAAAGAGGTTAACAGCGCGATCAGTACAATAGTAGCAAACTGATGGCGAAAGAAATTTCCCGTGTCACGGTATAACGAAGCCGCCGTGAATGACATGTACACTCCTTGAGAGCCGAATTTAGCGATCCGGCGATTGTACATGGTCTGAAGCCAACCTGGCACCCTGGCTTACACAACTTTCGCTTTGGCGATTTCTCGCGCCGTGCGGCCTCTCCGGGTTGTTCACGTTCTCCCGGTTCAGAGAAGAAGCAAAACCGGTTCAAATCAATTTTTAACTTCATTTTTATTAATCAAATAATAGCGGTTTTGATCCAGATCAATTTTTGTTTAATTTACTGCCCGTTATGGCCGCTCAGGGGTGATCTTTCTGAAAATAAAGATAAAATCAGCGCATCAAAAATCAGGGCGATCGTCTGCGCTTTTTTCAATGGACACAGGAGTGATAATGAAAATTTCAGTATTGGCCTTATTGGTAGCGGCGTGCGCGCCGGTAGCCGCTTCGGCACATCAGGCCGGCGATTTCTTTATGCGTGCGGGTTCTGCGACCGTACGCCCTACCGGCGGCTCGGATAACGTACTGGGACTGGGCGAATTTGATATCGGTAATAATACTCAGCTGGGCCTGACGTTCACTTATATGCTGACCGATCACGTTGGCGTTGAGCTACTGGGCGCGACGCCGTTCCGCCACAAGGTCGGTCTGGCCTCTACCGGCACGCTGGCTACCGTGCACCAGCTGCCGCCAACGCTGATGGCGCAGTGGTACTTTATGGACAATAACAGCAAGCTGCAGCCCTATGCCGGTATCGGCGTAAACTACACCCTGTTTTATGACAATGACTTTAACCAGACCGGCCGTGATGCGGGCCTGAGCAACCTGAGCGTAAAAAACAGCTGGGGTGTGGCGGGTCAGGTGGGCCTGGATTATCAGCTGACGCCGCAATGGATG
The DNA here is from genome assembly GCF_031978025.1 of Erwinia sp. Classification (NCBI taxonomy): domain Bacteria; kingdom Pseudomonadati; phylum Pseudomonadota; class Gammaproteobacteria; order Enterobacterales; family Erwiniaceae; genus Erwinia; species Erwinia sp. The sequence continues at coordinate 4,810 of NZ_DALZCD010000007.1, read as the reverse complement.
CTGAACGCCTCACTGTGGTACATGGATATCAATACCAAAGTGGGCTTCGACGCGGCCGGTGCTGGCCGGCAGAGTATTGATACCCATATTAACCCATTCGTCTTCTTCTTTGGCGCGGGCTACCGTTTCTAATCGGTTTCTTCAGGCGGAAAAAAGGCGCATACGCTGCGCCTTTTTTAGATCTTTGCCGCCCTGAAGGCGTTATTTAATCTGCATATTGTTCACGACTGACTTCACGCCTTTCACGCTGCGGGTGACCTGAACAGCACGGCTGGCCATCTGGGCCGAGCTGACGAAACCGCTAAGCTGTACGCGGCCTTTAAAGGTTTCCACATTAATTTCACGCGATTTCAGCGCTTCATCGTTCAGCAGCTGCGTTTTTACCTTCGTGGTGATAACGGTATCGTCAAGATAGCCGCCTGTCCCTTCCTGTTTTGCCGTTGGCGCACAGGCGCTAACTGAAACAGCCACAACGGCTGCAATAACCATACCCGTCAACATTTTGAACAGCTTCATGGTAAATCTCCCTGTTATTTCCGAATGGCCTTGGCCGTGATTACAGATTTTCTCTGTAAAAGAAGCGTAGACCTGGGCGGCAAATTTTCCACAAAACGGCGAAAAAAGAGCGTCTTAGTCGGCCACAAAGGCACTAAAACCGTAAGAAGCATGGGCCTTGATGCTGAGATACCCGCCTTATTTAACGAGAGATTGAGCAACAGGAAAGGGCGACGGCTGGTGGAGGAAATGCCCTGTCAGCATGACAGGGCAGACGGTTAGCGCGTGGCAGCTTTCAGTTTCGCGACGAAAGCTTCCAGCTCGGCCAACATCGTGGCCGGTTCATTGTGGTGACGCTCAATAATTTTAACAATAGCGGAGCCGGAAATGGCGCCCGCGGCACCCGCGGAAAGGGCCTCTTTTACCTGAGACGGTTCAGAAATCCCGAACCCCTGCAGCGGCGGCGCGGCATGGTATTCCGTCAGCTTATCTACCAGATGCTGTAATGACTGGCTGACGCCGCGGCTTTCCGTGCCGGTAACGCCTGCACGCGAGAGCAGGTAGGTGTAACCGCGGCCGTGTGAAGCGATTTCACGCAGCAAATCGTCGCTGGCGTTCGGCGGGCAAATAAAGATCGGCGCGATATTGTGCCGCATCGCCGACTGGCGGAACGGCGCGGACTCTTCAACCGGCACGTCTGCAATCAGCACGGAATCCACCCCCGCTTGCTGGCAGCGCGCATAGAAGTCGTCGATGCCGTTGGAGAAAACCAGGTTGGCGTACATCAGCAGCCCGATTGGAAGGGTCGGGTACTTCTGGCGCACAGCGGCCAGCAGCTCAAAGCAGTGGTCGGGCGTCACGCCAGCGGCAAAAGCACGCAGCGTCGCATTCTGAATGGTCGGGCCATCCGCCAGCGGATCGGAGAAAGGGATCCCCAGCTCCAGCGCATCGGCGCCGCCCGCAATCAGCGCATCGATAATCTGCAGTGAAAGCTCTGGCGTAGGATCGCCAAGCGTGACGAAGGGCACCAGGGCCCCTTCCTGACGTGCGCTCAGACGCTGGAAAAGCTGCTCATAACGTTCCATCAGATCTCTCCCTTCGCGGTCAGAATATCGTGAACGGTGAAAATATCTTTATCGCCGCGGCCGGAAAGATTCACCACCAGCAGCTGCTCTTTTTCCGGGTCTTCACGCATCATTTTCAGGGCGTGAGCCAGCGCGTGGGATGACTCCAACGCGGGAATGATGCCCTCGCTGCGGCAAAGCGTTTTGAACGCGTCCAGCGCTTCATCATCAGTGATGGAGACGTAGTCGGCGCGGCCAATGCTGTTAAGGTGCGCGTGCTGCGGCCCTACGGAAGGGAAATCCAGACCGGCGGAAATCGAATAGGACTCCTCGATCTGTCCTTCCGGCGTCTGCATCATCGGCGATTTCATGCCGAAATAGATGCCAACACGCCCGTGTTTAAGCGGTGCGCCATGCTCGCCGGTCTCAATACCGTGCCCGGCAGGCTCAACGCCGATCAGTCCAACGGAAGCCTCATCGATAAAGTCCGCGAACATGCCGATAGCGTTAGAGCCTCCGCCCACGCAGGCGATAACCGCATCGGGCAACCGACCTTCCTGCTCCTGAATCTGCACTTTAGTCTCTTCACCGATCATCCGCTGGAACTCGCGCACTATCGTAGGGAACGGATGCGGGCCAGCCGCCGTCCCTAACATATAATGGGCGGTTTCATAGCTGCCTGACCAGTCGCGCAGCGCTTCGTTACAGGCGTCTTTCAGCGTAGCGGAACCGCTGTGGACGGGGATCACCTCGGCGCCCATCAGCTTCATGCGGAAAACGTTAGGCGACTGGCGTTCAATATCCTTTGCGCCCATGTAGATACGACACTTCAGGCCCAGCAGGGCGCTGGCGAGCGCCGAAGCGACGCCATGCTGGCCCGCGCCGGTTTCCGCGATGATTTCGTTTTTGCCCATGCGTTTTGCCAACAGTGCCTGGCCAAGCACCTGATTGGTTTTGTGCGCGCCGCCGTGCAGCAGATCTTCGCGCTTAAGGTAAAGGCGGGTTTTGGTGCCTTTAGTCAGGTTCTTACACAGCGTCAGCGCGGTAGGGCGACCGGCGTAATTTTTCAACAGGCCGACAAATTCCGCCTGAAACTCAGGGTCGCGTTGGGCGCTGACAAAAGCTTCTTCCAGCTGCTGCAGCGCGGGCATCAGGATTTGTGGTACATACATACCGCCAAACTCGCCAAACCAGGGATTTAATAAAGTCATTTCGCTTCCTTTTTTGCAGTTGCGCCGCCGTAGCGACGCCAGGCAGTCAGTACGCTCTCAACGTTCGGAACACCGAGGCAATTTTGTCCGCATCTTTCAGACCGGGCGCGCTTTCAACGCCTGAGTTAAAATCCAGTCCGGCGCAGCCAAGCCGTGCGGCGCTGACGCAGTTGTCCGCGCTCAGACCGCCCGCCAACAGCACATTGTCCAGCTTTTCGTCTTCCAGCAGCGCCCAATTGAAACGGGTACCGGTGCCGCCGCTGCCGCTGTCAAAGACGTAGCGGTCCACGTGCGGCCAGTCACGGGCAGGCAGCGTGGTGCTGATACTGAACGCCTTCCAGATTTTTACCGTATCCGGCAGCTGGTGGCGCAGCCGGGCCACAAAATCCTGGTCTTCGTCGCCATGCAGCTGCACGGCAGCCAGGCCCAGCTCACGACTAAGAGTGACAACGTCACTGATAGCGTTATTGCGGAATACGCCGACATACTTTAGCGCTGCGCCCGTCATCACGCTTTTCGCCTGCTCCGGTGTCACTTTACGCGGTGAGCCCTCGGCAAAAATCAGGCCGCCATAGACTGCACCAGCCTCCAGCGCGCTCCGTGCATCTTCGGCACGGGTCAGGCCGCACACTTTATTGTCGCCAATGATAACGCGGCGAACGGCGGCAGAAAGATCCGTTTCCGACATCAGGGCAGAGCCAATTAAGAAACCGTTGGCGAAGTGGCTCAGCTCGCGTACCTGAGCATAGCTGTTAATGCCGGATTCGCTGATAACCGTTACGCCATGCGCAACTTTAGGGGCAAGGCGACGGGTACGATCGAGGTCAATAGAGAGATCGCGCAGGTCGCGGTTATTGATGCCAACGACTTTCGCACCCAGTGCGGTGGCTCGCTCGAGCTCTTCGTCGCTAATCACCTCGGTCAGTACGCCCATATTCAGGCTGTGCGCCACGGCGGCCAGCTGGCGATACTGCTCATCATTCACCACCGAAAGCATCAGCAAAATCGCATCCGCCTGGTAGTAGCGCGCCAGATAAATTTGGTAAGGGTCGATAATAAAGTCTTTGCACAGCACGGGCTGGGTAAGGGCGGCGCTGACTATTGGCAGAAAATCAAAGCTGCCCTGAAAATATTTTTCATCAGTCAACACCGATACAGCCGAAGCATGGTGCTTATAGACGCCCGCAATGGCGGCCGGATCGAAATCTTCCCGGATCACGCCCTTAGAAGGCGAAGCCTTTTTGCACTCCAGAATAAAAACGGTTCTGGCACCTGACAGCGCATGATAGAAGCTGCGGGTGGCCGGTTCGATCTCGTTCTGGAACGAGGCCAGCGGCTGGCGCTGCTGGCGCTCGGCCAGCCAAATCGCCTTATCCTGCACAATTTTGTTCAGTACGGTTTCCATATTATCCTCTTGCTGCCAGCGCAACCACGCGCTCATAGGCCTGGCCGCTGCGGATCGCCTTCAGCGCCTTTTGCGCGTTTTCCCGTAAATCTTCCTGGCCGAAAATCTTCAACAGCAGCGCGACGTTAACGGCCACGGCCTCTTCGTGCGCCTGCTCGCCTTTACCCTGGAGCAATCGCGTCAGAATGTCACGATTTTCTTCCGGCGAGCCGCCCGCCAGCGCTTCCTGCGGGTGATAGCTCAGCCCAAAATCTTCTGGGGTCAGCTGATAGCTGGTGATCTCGCCGTCACGCAATTCCGCCACGTGCGTCGCGCTGTGTAGCGCCACCTCGTCCATGCCGCCGCCGTGCACGACTGCGGCACGTTGATAACCCAGCACTTTCAGCGTCTGGGCAACAGGCAACACCAGTTCAGGACTGTAAACACCAATCACCGCCAGCGGGGGACGTGCCGGGTTGATTAACGGGCCAAGCACGTTAAACAGCGTGCGGGTTTTCAGCTGCTGGCGCACCGGCATCGCGTGGCGAAACCCGGTGTGATATTGCGGCGCAAACAGGAAGCAAACGTTAAGATCGTCCAGCGCCTCGCGGGCCTGCAGGGCAGGCATATCCAGATTAATGCCGAAAGCTGCCAGC
>NZ_DALZCD010000006.1:9459-32480 GCF_031978025.1 Erwinia sp. | reverse complement strand
GGAGATGGTCGCGGCAAATTTTGCAGGACGTTATCAAAGTCGCCACCTTACTTTGCAACTCCGCCTGCCCGATTCTGCGCCGCTGTTTGGCGACCCGGATCGCCTGATGCAGCTTTTCACTAACCTGATGGAAAACAGCCTGCGTTATACCGACGCGGGCGGCGGGCTGACGGTGACGCTGCATGCCGATCAGGACCAGCAAATTATTGATTTTGAGGATACCGCGCCGGGCATTACTGACGAGCAGCGCGAACAAATTTTTGAACGTTTTTACCGGGCGGAAAGCTCGCGTAATCGTGCCAGCGGCGGTTCCGGCCTGGGTCTGGCCATCTGTCAGAATATTGTGGAGGCACACGAAGGGACAATCAGCGCGGATCACTCTGCTGCCGGTGGCCTTAAAATTACGGTACACTTACCCGCAAGACTAACCCGGGCGTAATTCGCCTGCTTGCCAGGAAGAGTGTCATGAATCAGGAACCGCTTAGCCCATTGATCCTGGTGGTTGAGGATGAACCTAAGCTCGGCCAGCTGCTGGTCGATTATTTGCAGGCCGCTAACTATCGAACCCATCATCTGCTGCGCGGCGACGAGGTGCTGGAATGGGTTAAGCAGACACCGCCGGATCTGATGCTGCTCGATCTCATGCTGCCGGGCGTGGATGGCCTGACGCTTTGCCGCGAGCTGCGTCGCTTTTCCGAGCTGCCGGTTATCATGGTCACGGCCAGAACGGAAGAGATTGACCGCCTGCTGGGGCTGGAGATTGGCGCTGATGACTATATCTGCAAGCCTTTCAGCCCACGAGAGGTGGTGGCGCGGGTAAAAACTATTCTCAAGCGCTGTAAACGTACGCCGGAAGAAGCGCAAAAAGCGTCGCTGTTAGTGGTGGACGAAGCGCGCTTCCAGGCCAGCTGGAATAACACGCCGCTGGAGCTGACGCCCGCCGAGTTTCGCCTGCTGAAAACGCTGGCGCATGAGCCGGGCAAAGTCTTTTCCCGCGAGATGCTGCTCAATCACCTGTATGACGATTATCGTGTGGTCACCGACCGTACCATCGACAGCCATATCAAAAACCTGCGGCGCAAGCTGGAAGCGCTGGATGCCGACCAGCCCTTTATCCGCGCGGTCTACGGTATGGGCTACCGCTGGGAAGCGGACGTGTGCCGGTTGATCTAGCGCAATTTACATTCCCGCCGCCAGCTTTTACAATCCCCGCACATTTTGTAAGGCCGTCAATACGGCCTTATGTCAGGATTGAGACTTCTATGTTTAAACCAGAACTGCTTTCTCCCGCCGGCTCGCTGAAAAATATGCGCTACGCCTTTGCCTATGGCGCGGATGCTGTCTACGCCGGTCAACCCCGCTATAGTCTGCGCGTGCGCAACAACGAGTTTAACCACGACAATCTGGCTATCGGCATCAGCGAAGCGCACGCGCAGGGAAAGCGATTCTACGTCGTGGTGAATATCGCGCCGCATAACGCCAAGCTGAAAACCTTTATCCGCGATCTGACGCCCATCGTGGCGATGAAGCCAGACGCGCTGATTATGTCCGATCCCGGGTTAATCATGATGGTGCGCGAGTCTTTCCCGGAGATGGAAGTTCATCTTTCCGTGCAGGCTAATGCGGTCAACTGGGCCACGGTTAAATTCTGGCACCAGATGGGGCTGACGCGCGTTATCCTTTCACGCGAGCTGTCGCTGGAAGAAATCGCCGAAATCCGCGAGCGCGTACCGGAAATCGAACTGGAAATTTTCGTACATGGCGCGCTCTGCATGGCCTATTCCGGCCGCTGTCTGCTTTCCGGTTATATCAATAAGCGCGATCCCAATCAGGGTACCTGCACCAATGCTTGCCGCTGGGAATACAAAATGCAGGAAGGCAAAGAGGATGAAATTGGCAATATCGTCCATCAGTATCAGCCGATCCCGGTGAAAAACGTCGAGCCGACGCTGGGCGTCGGCCAGCCAACCGATAAAGTTTTTATGATTGAGGAAGCCATGCGTCCCGGCGAGTATATGACCGCTTTTGAGGATGAACATGGCACCTATATTATGAACTCCAAAGATCTGCGCGCGGTGGCACACGTGGAGCAGCTGACAAAAATGGGTGTGCACTCATTGAAGATTGAAGGCCGCACTAAATCGCATTACTACTGCGCCCGTACTGCACAGGTTTATCGTCGCGCCATTGATGATGCCGCGGCAGGTAAACCTTTTGATACTTCCCTGCTGGAAACGCTGGAAGGTCTGGCCCATCGCGGCTACACCGAAGGTTTTTTACGGCGTCATACGCACGACAGCTATCAGACCTACGACCGCAGCTTTTCCGCGTCCGAGCGCCAGCAGTTTGTCGGCGAGTTTACCGGCGAACGTCGGGGCGATATGGCGCGGGTAGAGGTTAAAAACAAGTTCAGCCTGGGCGACAGCCTGGAGCTGATGACGCCCGCGGGCAACGTCAATTTCCGCCTGGAGCAGATGGAAAATCAAAAAGGGCAACCGGCCAGCGTCGCGCCGGGCAACGGTCATTTTGTCTGGATACCGGTACCGGAAGCGATCGACCTTGCTTTCGCGCTGCTGATGCGCAATTTTCCTGAAGCGGTATAGGGCGCCGAAAGTTTCCTGACGTGACTTTTAGAATGCCATCACATTCCGACCCGTTATTTCCGGTTACAATGCACGGGCCTCGAATGAACAATTCTAAATAGCAGTTTTTAAAACCACCTCCTGGCCCGCCCGGTTTGCCGAGCGGGCCTTTCTTTTCTCCCGCAGCTTTTTCCACCGGTGACCGGATGTGCTATAACAGAAGCACTTGTGGCTAAGGCCATTTTGACAGGAAAAGAAGATGGACCAACAATCGCTTACGCTGGTAATCCTTAACGGCAAAGGTGCAGGTAATGAAGAGCTGCGCGAAGCTATTCTGACGCTGCGCGAGGAAGGAGTGCCGATTGAAGTCCGCGTGACCTGGGAACACGGTGATGGCGAACGCTTCGTTAAAGAAGCGGTAGCATTACAGGCAGCTACCGTGGTCGCGGGCGGCGGTGACGGAACGATTAACGAAATCGCTACCGCACTGGCGGGTGTGGATGCGCCGCGCCGGCCAGTATTGGGCATTATTCCTCTCGGTACCGCTAATGATTTTGCTACCAGCGCAGGCATTCCTGAAGAGATGGAGCACGCGCTGCGGCTGGCGATTGTCGGTAAGGCCACCTCTGTCGATCTGGCGCGGGTCAATCAGGACCGCTATTTTATCAATATGGCGACCGGCGGTTTCGGTACGCGGATTACTACCGAAACGCCAGAAAAACTGAAATCGGCGCTGGGTGGCGTCTCCTACCTGATTCATGGGCTGTTGCGTATGGATACGCTTAAGGCGGACAGTTGTACATTGAGTGGACCGGATTTCAGCTGGCAGGGAGACGCGCTGGTTATAGGTATCGGCAACGGACGTCAGGCGGGCGGGGGTCAACGACTTTGTCCGACCGCCCTGATCAACGACGGCAGACTGGAACTGACCGTTGTGACCTCGAAAGAAATTTTACCCACGCTATTTAACTCCCTGACCGGTGGCGATGATGAAAATCCGAATCTCGTTCGCGCCTCGCTGCCGTGGCTGGAAATCACCGCGCCGAATGAAATGACCTTTAATCTTGATGGCGAACCGCTACGCGGCACCACTTTTCGTATTGAGATTTTGCCCGCCGCACTGGCCTGTCGCCTGCCGCCTTCCTGCGAACTTCTGGCTTAAATCACCCAGGGCCGCCCGGCCCTGTTTATATTTCCGCTGCGCTGGTCTGCCCGCTGCCGCCGTCCTGCAAGCTACTGGCTTTGGCATTAAATTTAGCCTGTTGCGCTGCCCGTCTCCTTTCCTCTGTTAAGGCCTCTTTGCCGCTTCGGCAATGAAAACTGAACCCTGATAATGTGATGCCGATAGCGGAAACTCAGCGCGGATCTTGTATGGTAGTAGGCCAAACCAGCGTTATTCTTTTCATAAAAAGGGATATATTATGACCAGCTCACAAACCGTTGCGGCAGGGATAACTAAAGATAGTCATCATCTGATCCGTCGCGTTGCCAGCGCGTCGGCAATAGGCACGGCTGCCGAATACTATGATTTTTTCGCCTATGGCACCGCCGCCGTGCTCTTTTTCGGCCATCTTTTTTTCCCTTCCAGCGATCCTCTTATCGGTACGCTGGCCGCCTTTGCCACCTACGCCGTGGGCTTTTTTGCCCGGCCTTTAGGCGGTATCGTTTTCGGTCATATCGGCGATAAGGTGGGGCGAAAAAAAGCGCTGGTGATCACCATTTTAATGGTTGGCCTGGGGACATTTTGCATTGGCCTGCTGCCTACTTATGAAAAAATCGGCTTCTGGGCACCCACGTTGCTCATTGTGATCCGTATCATTCAGGGATTTGGCGTGGGCGGCGAGCAGGCTGGCGCCGTGTTAATGACCGCAGAATATGCCGAGCCTCACCGCCGCGGCTATTTTGCCAGCTGGGTACAGATTGGCGCTCCGGTCGGTTTTTTATTGCCGATGGCGCTTTTTGCCGTGCTGACCGCGCTGCTCTCCGCCGAGGAGATGATGAGCTGGGGCTGGCGCATTCCTTTCTTGCTCAGCGCCCTGCTGGTGATTGTCGGCATGTTTATTCGCCTGAGTATTGACGAGTCGCCGGTTTTTGCCAGCATCCGGGAAACGAAAGCCGCCGAATCCCGTCCCGTTGTCGAAGTCCTGCGCAACTATCCCGGTATTATCTGCTGCGGCGTCGCCGCCAAGCTGATTGAAGCCTGCTCGTTTGGCCTTTTTACCGTCATTATTCTGGCCTGGGGAAAAAGCAATCAGCTCAGCGCCACTACGATGATGGAGACGATGATCGTAGCGATCCTCCTGGAATTGATCGCTATTCCTCTGATGGGCCGGCTTTCCGATCGTATCGGCCGCAGGCCGGTTTATCTGGCAGGCGCGCTGCTGCTGACGCTGAGCATTTTCCCGTTCTTTATCGCCATGAGCCAGGACGTGTTCTGGCTTTCGCAGCTGGCAATGATTGTCGTGCTGACGCTGGGCCACAGCATGTGCTATGCGCCCCAGGCTTCGTGGTTCCCCGAGCTTTTTCCTACCCATATTCGCTGTAGCGGTATTGCGCTTATCTGGCAAACCGGTTCGTTGATAGGCGGCGGCATTCTGGGGCTAACGGCGGTCAAAATACTGCAGATGACCGGGGGGCACTATTACGGTCTGGCCGGTTATGTTGTGGTGTTAGGTCTTATCTCGATTTGGGGAATTTCTCGCCTGCCGGAAACCGCACCGGCTAAAAGAGGCGCAGAGCTTCATAACTGGCAGCAAAAAGCCTGACCGCTTTGCTTAATGTTACGCAAATGTGATCAATGTCAGACATTTTCAGCAACCAACTTGTATGGTAGTACATCAGATCGTATTTTCTCTCTATCTCTTTACCAGGATGACCAGAATGAAAATTGTAAAAGCGGAAGTCTTTGTGACCTGCCCCGGCAGGAACTTCGTGACGGTTAAGATCACCACGGATCAAGGATTGACCGGCATCGGTGACGCCACTTTAAACGGCCGCGAACTGCCGGTGGCCTCCTATCTGAAAGATCATGTTTGTCCGCAGCTGATAGGACGCAATGCGCACCAGATCGAAGACATCTGGCAATATTTCTATAAAGGGGCCTACTGGCGCCGCGGCCCGGTAACCATGTCTGCGATTTCCGCAGTGGATCAGGCGCTGTGGGACATCAAAGGTAAAGCAGCCAATATGCCGGTTTATCAACTGCTGGGCGGTGCATCGCGCGAGGGCGTGATGGTTTACTGCCACACTACCGGTCACAGCATTGATGAAGTCATGGACGACTACGCGAAGCATAAAGAGATGGGCTTTAAGGCCATCCGCGCCCAGTGCGGCGTGCCGGGGATGAAAACGACCTACGGCATGGCGAAAGGCAAAGGCCTGGCCTATGAGCCTGCCACTAAAGGCGACTGGCCGGAAGAGCAACGCTGGTCTACGGAAAAATACCTCGATTTTACGCCCAAACTGTTTGCCGCCATTCGCGACAAGTTCGGCTTTAACGAGCATTTGCTGCACGATATGCACCATCGCCTGACGCCGATTGAAGCGGCCCGCTTCGGAAAAAGTGTTGAAGAGTACCGCCTGTTCTGGATGGAAGATCCTACGCCCGCCGAAAATCAGGAATGCTTCCGTTTGATCCGTCAGCATACCGTCACGCCGATTGCGGTGGGCGAAGTCTTCAACAGCATCTGGGACTGCAAGCAGCTGATTGAGGAGCAGCTGATCGATTATATCCGCACCACCATCACCCACGCGGGCGGCATTACCGGCATGCGCCGCATTGCCGATTTCGCCTCGCTTTATCAGGTCCGTACCGGCTCGCACGGGCCGTCCGATCTGTCACCAATCTGCATGGCGGCCGCGCTGCATTTCGACCTTTGGGTACCTAATTTTGGCGTACAGGAATATATGGGCTATTCCGCGCAGATGATGGAAGTTTTCCAGCACAGCTGGACCTTTGAAGACGGCTATATGCATCCTGGCGATAAGCCTGGCCTGGGCATTGAGTTCGACGAAAAGCTGGCGGCGAAATATCCCTACGAACCGGCCTGTCTGCCGGTAGCTCGTCTTGAAGACGGCACGTTATGGAACTGGTAAGGAAGAGAAGATGAAAAGCGTCGTGATTGCTAAACCAGGCGAACTGGTGATTGAGGAACGTGCCTTACCGATACCAGACGAGGGCGAAGTGCGGGTAAAAATTGCCTATGCCAGCATCTGCGGATCGGACGTGCATATCTGGCACGGCCATAATCCTTTCGCCCGCTATCCGCGCGTTATTGGCCATGAGTTTTTTGGCGTGATCGAGGCGACAGGTGCAGGCGTAGATGCTTCCCGCATTGGCGAACGTGTAGCGGTCGATCCGGTTGTCAGCTGCGGCCATTGCTATCCCTGTTCCATTGGCCGCCCCAATGTTTGTAGTGAGCTGCAGGTCATTGGCGTCCACCGCGAGGGGGGATTTAGCGAATATGCCGTGGTACCGGCCCGCAACGCTTACAGGGTACCGTCGTCGATCCCCGATAAGCTCGCCAGCCTGATCGAGCCTTTTACTATTGCCGCCAATATCTGTGCCTTCCTGAAGCCTGACCCCAACGACGTCGCGCTGATTTTCGGTGCGGGTCCAATGGGGCTGACCGCCATCCAGGCGCTGAAAGGTGTATTTAACGTGCGTAACGTCATTGTGGCGGACAGGCTGCCGGAAAGGCTGGCGATGGCAAAAGAAAACGTGGCAGATACCGTGTTGGATAACAGCGAAATCCCGCTGGCTGCCCAGCTGGAAGGGGTGAAGCCCACGCTGATTATCGATGCCGCCTGTCATCCTGCCATCCTGGCGGAAGCGGTGGCGCTGGCTTCACCCGCAGCGCGCATCGGACTGCTCGGTTTTTCCGGCGAACCCTGCACCGTGACGCAGCAGAGCCTGACCAGCAAAGAGCTTTCCCTGTTTACCTCACGGCTTAACAGCCATCGCTTCCCTCAGGTCATTGAGTGGATGGAAAAGCGTCTGATTCAGCCAGAAAAGCTGGTCACGCATTATCTGCCGCTGGGCAAGGTGGAAGAAGCCATGACGCTGTTTGAAAAAGATCCGCGCCGCTGCTGCAAAGTTATCCTTAAAGTCAGTTAACGAACACCGGGCTTAGCGGTCAGGGTCGTATTGGGTAGGGGGCAAGCTGCTCTTTATCAGGCTTCCCCGGTCGTGAAGAGATTTTTAATCCTATAAGAAACAAGGATTTTTTATGTTTAAGCATCTCCGCTGGACGCTTGTACTCCTGCTGTTTCTGGTTTACATGATCAACTATCTCGATCGGGTAGCGCTCTCGCTTACCGTCCCGATGATCGAAAAAGATCTGCTGCTGAACGCCGAGCAGTTCGGCCTGATTTTCGGCAGTTTTTTCTTCGGCTATGCCATTTTCAACTTTGTGGGCGGTCTGGCCACCGATAAATATGGCCCGACGCTGGTGCTGGGCATCGCCGTCGGGCTGTGGTCGCTGTTTTGCGGCTTTACCGCGCTGGCTACCGGCTTTTGGTCAATGCTGATCCTGCGGGTACTGTTTGGGATGGCTGAAGGGCCGATCTGCGCCTCGGCCAACAAAGCCATCAACGGCTGGTTCCCTAAAAAACAGGCGGCAACCGCGATGGGCTTCCTCAGCGCCGGCTCCCCACTGGGCGGCGCGGTGGCTGGCCCGATTATCGGCTACCTGGCGCTGGCCTTCGGCTGGCGTCCGGCGTTTATGATTATCTGTTCTATCGGTATTGTCTGGATGGTAGCGTGGTTCTTTATCGCCGCAGATAATCCGTTAAAAAGCCGCCTCGTCAGCGCGAAAGAGCGGGAGCTGATTGCCAGTCTTAAAGCGGAGCAAACCACGCCGGATGAAGAGCTGGCACAGGCTTCGCACGGGCTGGGCTACTATCTGCGCCAGCCGATTATCCTGGTGACCGCCTTCGCCTTTTTCTGCTACAACTATATCCTGTTCTTCTTCCTGAGCTGGTTCCCAGCCTATCTGGTACAGGCGCACAACCTGGATATCAAATCCATGAGTATGACCACGGTCATCCCGTGGATAGTGGGCTTCGTTGGGCTGGCGCTGGGCGGATTGATCTCTGATAAAATCTTTAAGGTCACCGGCAAGCTGCTGCTTTCAAGAAAAATTGTGCTGGTCGTGTCGCTATTGGCGGCCGCGCTCTGCGTCGCTTTCGCCGGCTCGGTAAAAGGGGTTTACCCGGCCGTTATCCTGATGTCGATTTCTCTCTTTTTCCTCTACATCACCGGTGCGATCTATTGGGCGATTATCCAGGACGTGGTGCATAAGAGCCGCGTCGGCAGCATCAGCGGCTTCATTCATCTGATCGGCAGCCTCTCTGGCATTATCGGCCCGGTGGTCACCGGCTATATCGTGCACCATACCGGCAAGTTTGACAGCGCTTTTGTGCTGGCTGGCGTGATTGCCGCCGTAGGTGCTGTGTTGGTGCTGCTGGTTATTAAGAGTCCTAAAGGCACCCCTACTCAGGTTTCCGTTTGAATGGCGCCATGGCGCCAGTTGATAAGGATTTATCATGCTACAGATCGATCGGCTACCCGCAGACACGGTTTTACCGCGTTACAATCGTAACGCGCTACGTACGCGCATCGTGCATTTTGGCTTCGGCGCTTTTCATCGCGCTCATCAGGCTGTTTGCACCGACAGGCTGGCCGCTGAGCAACAAAGCGACTGGGGCTATTGTGAATGCCAGCTTAATAGCGGCGAGTTGATCCACGCGCTGCGTCAGCAGGATTGCCTTTACAGCGTGACGGAAAAAAACGCTGACGAGCTACGCACTCGCGTCATTGGCGTAGTCAAAGAAGCACTTTTTGCGCGGGAGGACGGTGTTGAGCGTATTATCGCCGCGCTGAGCCAGCCTGACGTAGCCATTGTTTCTGCCACCATTACGGAAAAAGGCTATTGCTATCAGCCCGCCACCGGTGAGCTAAACCTGACGCACCCTTCGATCGTGCACGATCTGGCGGATCCTGAGCAGCCCGTTTCTTTTCCGGGGATAATCCTGACGGCCATCAGACGTCGGCGTGCGCTGGGCCTGCCGCCCTTTAGCGTCATGTCCTGCGATAATATGCCGGAAAATGGTCGGGTTACGCGCAATGTTATCATGCAGCTGGCGCAGCAGCAGGATCGGGAGCTGGCAGACTATATCAGCCGTCATATTACCTTTCCTTCAACGATGGTGGACCGCATTGTGCCAGCCATGACGCAGGAAGCCTTTGACGAGCTGAGCCGCAAGCTGGGCTGCACCGATCCGGTCGCCGTGGAGTGCGAACCTTTTTTCCAGTGGGTCATTGAGGATAATTTCGTCAATGGTCGCCCGGAGTGGGAGAAAGCGGGCGCGGAGCTGGTGGCGGACGTGCTGCCTTTTGAAGAGATGAAACTGCGCATGCTGAACGGCAGCCATTCGCTGCTGGCCTACCTTGGCTACCTTGCCGGTTATGAGCATATCAGCGACTGCATGGACGATCCTTACTATCTTAAGGCCGCACGCAGCCTGATGCTGGATGAGCAGGCCCCCACGCTGAGCACCCAAAATGTTGATCTGACGGCCTATGCGGATTCGCTGATCGCCCGCTATCGCAACCGGGCGATCAGGCATCGTACCTATCAGATAGCCACTGACGGCACGCAAAAACTGCCGCAGCGCTGGCTGGACAGTATCCGCTGGCACCTGGCTAACGGCAGCGATTTTACGCTGCTGGCGCTGGGCGTGGCGAGCTGGATACGCTTTGTCGGCGGCATGGATGAACAGGGCAAAACGACAGTCATTAACGATCCGCTCCGTGACGAGCTGGCACAGCGGGTAAGCGATAGTCAGGAAGGCGATGCACGCGTCGCTGCCCTGCTCTCGCTACGGGCAGTTTTCGGTGACGATCTCCCGGATAACTCGCTGTTCCGCCAAAAGGTCAGTCATTACTATCAATTGTTATTGAAAGCAGGTGCAAAAGAAACGGTCAGGCAGGTTGTTGGCTGACGCTGAGTGGCAAAAGAACTGGCGCTGGCGCAGCAGGCTGATTAGACTGGCTGTTTCCGGCGTCAGGCTCTACGACGCACTACTGAAATGAAAATTGCCGTATGTCTACTGCCTATATCATTACCGCCAGCGAACCCGTTAATCAGCAAATCTATCGTTTTCTACGCCAGGACATTGTGACCTGCGTGATTTCGCCGGGTGCCTTACTCTCTGAAAAAGACGTTTCTGCCCGTTTTGACGTCTCGCGTCAGCCCGTTCGGGAAGCCTTTATTAAGCTGGCCGAGGCCGGCCTGGTGCAGATTCTGCCGCAACGCGGTACTTTTGTCCGTAAGATCTCTGCCCGTCGAGTTGCTGACGGCCGTTTTATTCGCGAAGCGGTTGAAACAGCGGTAATACGACGCGCGGCGACGGAAGCGACTGCAGAGGCACTCGCCCTGCTTGAGCATAATTTGCGCCTGCAGAAATTATCCGCGGAGCGCAATGACAGTCAGGCGTTTTTACTGCTGGATGATGCGTTTCATCGCCTTATCGCGCAAAGCATTAACTGTGAACTGGCATGGGAAACGGTAGAAAATATTAAAGCAACGATGGATCGCGTGCGCTTCCTGACCCTCAGCAAAGTTTCGCCGCCGGAAAGCTTAATTCATCAGCATGAAGAAATATTGCAGGCGCTGTTGGCAAAAGACGCTGATGCCGCAGAACAGGCACTGCGGCGCCATTTGCAGGAGATGATTTTTTCTATCACGCCGATTGCAGAACAAAACAGCGAGTGGTTTGAACAGGATTAATCCTGTTACGCTGACGCCTCGTTGCGGCTGTCAGCAGGCCTCTCCGACAGGTGTCTTAACGCAAATCAACAAGGTAACTGCCCGACTGCTTGTAATGCCTTAATGTAAATCAACAGGGTGGCTGACCCGGCCGCTCGTGATGCCTTAACGCAAGATGCTGATGCCGCTTTTCACCCTGTTCTCGGTTTTTGCCCTACCACCAGCGGTAGAAATGATGCACCGGGCCACTACCGTTACCCACCTCCAGCGTATCTGCCTGCAGCAAGGCACCCTGCAGCCACTCTTTCGCTTCGCTTATCGTGGTCAGCCAGCTGGCATGGCGCGGACGCAGCGCAGCCAGAGCAGAAGAGAGCGTGCAGCCCGTACCGTGCGTGTTTTTAGTGGGCACTCGCGGCGCGGTAAAACGTTCTTCCACTTCCGCTGTCAGCAGCCAGTCGGGGCTTTCGCTGTCGCTTAGATGGCCGCCTTTCATCAGTACCGCCTGACAGCCAAGCGCCAGCAGCGCCCTGCCCTGCTGCAGCATTTCGTGCTCGTTGCGCGCCGGTAAACAATCCAGCAGCGCGGCAGCTTCCGGCAGATTCGGGGTGATAATCGACACCTGCGGCAGCAGTTTTTCCCGCAGCGTCGCTACGGCGCGCCGCGAAAGCAGCGGATCGCCGCTTTTCGCCAGCATCACCGTATCCAGTACCCGCCAGGGAATAGCTGCCGTCGCCAATCCTGCAGCGACCGCTTCCACAATATCGCTGTCCTGCAACATGCCGATTTTCACGCTGTCGATGCGTACATCATCCAACACCGAGGCGAGCTGCGCCGCAACAAAGTCGGCTGCGATGGGATAGACGGCCTGCACACCGCAGGTATTTTGTGCCACCAGCGCGGTGATGACGCTGGTGCCGTAGGCCCCCAGCGCGGAAAACGTTTTCAAATCGGCCTGAATCCCGGCACCACCACTGGGATCCGTTCCGGCAATCGTCAGGGCATTGACTCTCATACGGCCTCCTTGTGCAGACCGTAAAGCGCATCAAGAAACAGCGGTTCAAAGGTGCCCGGCCCGCTGGCCGCTGCCGCTGCCTGCTCGCCCGCCTGGCTCATTACCCGACAGGCGGCAGCGATATGCAGCAGCCTGTCGCCCGGCAGCGCGCAAAACGCTGCCACTACGGCGGAAAGTGCACAACCCGTTCCCACCACCCGGGTCATCAGCGGAGACCCGCCCGATACCGCCAGCAGCCGCCGTCCATCGGTAACGTAGTCCGTTTCGCCTGTAACCACGACTACCGTACCGCCGGACTGCGCCAGCTGAATAGCGGCTTCAAGGGCAGCAGCCGGATCGTGCTGGCTGTCGACGCCGCGGCCGGAAACCGCCTGACGGGCCAGCGCCATAATTTCAGAGGCGTTGCCGCGAATGGCGGCAGGACGATAAGCCAGCAGCCGCTGGCAAAAATCGCTGCGAAAAGTCAGCGCGCCGACGGCAACCGGATCCAGCGTCCAGGGTCGGCCTGCCGCGGTCGCGCCTTCCACCGCGGCCAGCATCGCTTCGCTACGTGCAGCGGTCAGCGTGCCGACGTTGATCAGCACGGCATCTGCAATGGCGCTAAATTGTGCCGCTTCCACAGGTTCAGTCACCATGACGGGCGACGCGTCCAGCGCCAGCAGCACGTTGGCCGTCAGGCTTTGTACCACGTCATTAGTCAGGCAGTGAACCAGCGGTGACTGCTGGCGGAAAACGGCAAGAGAGGCGGCCGGACTGGCCGTATAGCGAGAAGGTTGGATCATAGCGCTCCCAACCGGCGATCAAGAAGGCGATGCAATAAAGCATCTGACTTCCCTCCGCTGGCATTATCCAGTTCAGGTTCAACGGGTATTTCTCAGCCTTCACAAGGAAGGGCACCCCGAGTCGTAGTGCTTGCCAGCATAGGGAAATGCGCCGTTTTACGCAAGCGCAGGACGCCTCGCTAACGCCTCGCGGGCAGGGGACAGCGGCAGCCCGATTGGTTTACGATAATGAAGAAAAAAACTGGAAACTGGCGGCCGTGCTGACCTCTGACGCGGCGTGGGCCCCTACTCCCTGCGTTCCTATATCCTCTTTATTCAGGATGATTTCGTCGCGCAGGCGATGGCGGCCAGCAGCGATCCCGATATCACTGACACTTAGAGCAACGGCACGTTGTACTGGCATAAAGACGCGGTTACCCAGGGTAAGGAGCGCTGGGCATGGCATGGCGTTAATGCGCTGACGCCGCCGCCGCCGCAAATCATGCTGAACTGGACAGCAGTAAAGATCAGCGCAGGCTGCAACAGTAAGGCGCCAACGACTGGCTGCTGGCTGGCGGCATGACGGTGAATTTCTGATTATTTACCGGCGGCCGCTTTTGCCGTCGGGATTTTTTGCGTCATAATCTCCGATCTCTTAGCGGCTTTTGATAAAGTTCGCCATCCTGTCCTGACGAGAAGTAAGATGACAAGACCGCTTAATGAACAATACGGCATCAGCGTTGCGGCGCTGCAAATGCTGCATTATCTCCAGCAGATAGCGCGCGGCGATCGCGCCTTCACCATTCGGGATACCGTGCTGAACAGCCGCTGCAACGTCACGCCGCCGGATAATTTCCGCCTGTTAGATCAGCTTTTTGAAGCAGGCAAAATCGACTACGACTACCGCGGGACGGGTATCGACAGCGAAAGGCACGTTAAGCCCGTTTGGGGAGACAACCGATGACGGTACGCGCCTTTATCGAAGCCGATCGTCCCTTTCTGCGCACGCTGTTTTTGGCTGCACGCAAGGCGAACTGGCACTGGCTCGACGGCAGCGACTGGCAGCTGGAGGATTTTGATCGGACGACGCTGGGCGAGCGCGTTCTGGTCGCCGAGCACGACGGCCACCGTACGGGATTTGCCGCCCTGCTGCCCGCTGACAATTTTCTGCACAGTTTATTTGTCGATCCTGCGTATCAGGGTCAGGGCATCGGCAGCGAGCTGCTGGACGCGGTGCAGGCAGGCTTTACCTCCACCGGCGCATTAAAATGCCTGAAGGCAAACAGCCGGGCGCTGGCTTTTTATCAGCGTCACGGCTGGCAGGTTATCAGCAGCGGCGAAGGCGACCAGGGAGAATATCTGCTGCTGCATTACGTGTTGTAAAACCTCTGAGAAGCCCGTCAGGCCACTGAAAAATTTAAGCACGGCGGCGTTTACTGCAGCGGGCTGGCTGGATAAACAGACCGTTCGCGCAGGGGCGGGTTAACGACATGTCGATCTGCCTTTGCCGCTGGCTATCAGCTTAACCACGGGCTGATACCGGGTACAAACAATCTTGCGGGCGCCCTATACGCCCGTCCCCCGTCAATTTGCCGTCACACTACGCGAAAAGCGATATCGTCCGGGATCACTTCGCCATCCCAATAAAGCTGGGCAGCGACCTGGCCGGCAAGCTGTCGATAAAGCCAGGTAAATTCGCTGTCGGGACGGCGTACCACCGTCGGCATTCCGTCGTCCAAATCTTCCCGCAGCGTAATATGCAGCGGCAGCTGACTTAGCAGGCGCGTATGGTACTGCTCGGCCAGCGCCAGCGCGCCGCCGCTCCCAAAGATCGGCTCGTGATGACCACACTGGCTACAGACGTGCACGCTCATGTTCTCAACGATGCCCAACACCGGCACGCTGACCTTTTCAAACATGACGATCCCCTTACGGGCGTCAATCAGCGCGATATCCTGCGGCGTGGTCACCACCAGCGCGCCGGTCACCGGCACGTTTTGCGCCAGCGTCAGCTGAATATCCCCCGTGCCCGGCGGCATATCCAGGATCAGGTAGTCCAGATCCGGCCACAGCGTTTCATTCAAAAGCTGCATGAGTGCTTTACTGGCCATCGGGCCGCGCCACACCATCGCGTTATCATCGGTCACCAGATAGCCGATAGAGTTGGTTGCCAGGCCATGCGCCATAATCGGCGCCATATGCGTGCCGTCCGGTGAAGTAGGCCGTTCGTTTTGCGTGCCGAGCATATCGGGAATCGACGGGCCATAGATGTCCGCATCCAGCAGGCCCACTTTCGCGCCTTCGGCCATTAACGCCAGCGCCAGATTCACCGCGGTGCTCGATTTACCCACGCCGCCCTTGCCGGAACTGACGGCAATCACATTTTTCACGCCCTTCACGCCCGGCTGATTCTTCACTCTTTTCAGCGTGGCGATATCCAGGCTCAGCTTCCAGCTAATAGCCGTAGCGTTAGTCAGCCGCAGCAGCTCCGCGCTGGCACTCTCTTTTAGCGCTTCAAAACCGCTGTGCCAGGGGAAAGGCATCAGCAGTTCAATATGCAGGGTGTTGTCCAACAGCGCGCAATGGTGCAGCGCTTTCAACGCGGTGAGATTGCGCCGCAGCGTCGGATGTTCAAACGTGGTTAAAACGCCCATCACTATCGCGCGCAGCGCTTCAGGTGAATGTGGGGATTGTTGCATCATCCCGGCTCCTTTTTTTCTGTGACGTTATTCAGAGCATATCAGATAAGGCAAGGCGGCAGGCAGTAAAAAACGGCACGGTCGGCGCGGCGTTGTTTACGCAGGCCGGGCCTTTCGGGTAACATCAGAACCCCCTATTTTAAACAGGTATAGCAAGTCTCACTATGACTCAAGTCGCGAAAAAAATATTGGTAACGTGCGCACTCCCTTACGCCAACGGTTCTATTCATCTCGGCCACATGCTCGAGCATATCCAGGCGGATATTTGGGTCCGTTACCAGCGAATGCGCGGCAACGAGGTTTACTTCATCTGTGCTGACGATGCGCACGGTACGCCAATCATGCTGAAAGCTCAGCAGATGGGCATCGCGCCTGAGCAGATGATTGCCGAAATGAGTCAGGAACATCAGAATGACTTTGCCGGTTTCAACATCAGCTACGATAACTATCACTCCACGCACAGCGACGAGAACCGCGAGCTGTCGGCGCTGATTTATACCCGTTTAAAAGAGAACGGTTTCATTAAGAACCGCACCATTTCACAGCTCTATGACCCGGAAAAAGGCATGTTCCTGCCGGATCGCTTTGTCAAAGGCACCTGCCCGAAATGTAAAGCGCCGGATCAGTATGGCGATAACTGCGAAGTCTGCAGCGCAACCTACAGCCCGACCGAACTGATCGATCCTAAATCCGTGGTTTCCGGCGCGACGCCGGTCCTGCGCGACTCCGAACATTTCTTTTTCGATCTGCCGGAGTTCAGCGCCATGCTGCAGGCCTGGACCCGTTCCGGCGCCCTGCAGGAGCAGGTGGCCAACAAAATGCAGGAGTGGTTCGAATCCGGTCTGCAGCAGTGGGATATTTCCCGTGATGCGCCCTACTTTGGCTTTGAAATCCCGGGTGCGCCGGGCAAATATTTCTACGTCTGGCTGGATGCGCCTATCGGCTATATGGGCTCGTTTAAAAACCTCTGCGACAAACGTGGCGACATCGATTTCGACGCTTTCTGGAAAAAAGATTCCGAGGCGGAGCTGTATCACTTTATCGGTAAAGATATTGTCTACTTCCACAGCCTGTTCTGGCCGGCGATGCTGGAAGGCAGCAACTTCCGCAAACCGAATAACCTGTTTGTCCACGGTTATGTGACGGTTAACGGGGCGAAAATGTCCAAGTCACGCGGCACCTTTATCAAGGCCAGCACATGGCTGCAGCACCTGGATGCCGATAGCCTGCGCTACTACTATGCCGCCAAGCTCTCTTCGCGTATCGACGATATTGACCTGAATCTGGAAGATTTCGTTCAGCGTGTGAATGCCGATATCGTCAATAAAGTGGTTAACCTGGCGTCCCGCAATGCGGGCTTTATCAACAAACGCTTTGGCGGTCAGCTCTCCAGCGAACTGGCCGATCCGGCTCTGTATCAGTCCTTTGTGGATGCTTCCGCCAGCATCGCGGAAGCCTGGCAAAGCCGTGAGTTTGGCCGTGCGGTGCGTGAAATCATGGCGATGGCGGACGTTGCAAACCGCTACGTTGACGAGCAGGCACCGTGGGTCGTGGCGAAGCAGGAAGGCCGCGATGCCGATCTGCAGGCAATCTGCTCGATGGGCATCAATATGTTCCGTGTGCTGATGACCTGGCTGAAGCCGGTGCTGCCTACGCTGAGCAAGCGCGCCGAAGCCTTCCTGAATCAGGAGCTAAGCTGGGACGGTATTGCGCACCCCCTGCGTGACCACACGCTTTCCACCTTTAAAGCGCTGTATAACCGCATTGAGATGGACAAGGTTAACGCGCTGACTGAGGCTTCGAAAGAGGATGCGGCAGCCGCCAATAAACCGGTGCTGACCGGCCCGCTGGCAGATGCGCCCCTTCAGGAAACCATTACCTTTGACGACTTCGCAAAAGTGGATATGCGTATCGCGCTGATCCAGAACGCGGAGTTTGTGGAAGGCTCCGATAAGCTGCTGCGCCTGACGCTGGATCTGGGGGGAGAAACCCGCAATATCTTCTCCGGTATTCGCACCGCCTATCCGGATCCGTCAGTATTGAACGGCCGCCTGACCATCATGGTGGCCAACCTTGCACCGCGGAAGATGCGCTTCGGCATCTCAGAAGGCATGGTGATGGCTGCCGGTCCCGGCGGTAAAGAGATCTTCCTGCTTTCGCCAGACAGCGGCGCCCAGCCTGGGATGCAGGTAAAATAAGTACCGAAGACGGGCGAAGCGATTCGCCCGCTTTTTTTACATGCCCTGTGATCTCTGGCACATTTCCCCCGCCGATCGTATGATTAATGCGTTGCAAAACCGGAGCTTATCATGCGTACCGTACTGTTGGTCATCTGGCGCTATCTGCGCGCTTTTGTGATTATTTATCTCTGCCTTTATGCCGGCAACGCGCTGGCGCTGCTGCTGCCGGTAACGATTCCAGGCAGCATTATCGGTATGCTGATCCTGTTTTTCCTGCTGGCTTTTCAACTCCTGCCGCCCGACTGGGTACGGCCCGGCAGCCTGCTGCTGATCCGCTATATGGCGCTGCTCTTCGTGCCGATAAGCGTCGGCGTAATGGGGTATACCGATCTGCTCAGCGCGCAGTTCGGTCCGATAGTGGTTTCCTGCGTGGTCAGTACCTTTATCGTTTTACTGACCGTAGGGCTGGTTTCGCACAAGCTGCACGGTAAAGTGAAAGGAGTCGGCGATGAGTGATATCTGGTGGTCTCTGCCCCTGACCATGCTGGTCTTTTTCGGCGCACGCCGGGTGGCAGCGAAGGTTAAAATTTCCCTGCTTAATCCGCTCCTGATTTCCATGGCGGTGATCATTCCCCTGCTGCTACTGATCCAAATGCCCTACGCGCGCTATTTTCAGGGCAGCGCTATCCTGAATCAGCTGTTACAGCCTGCGGTGGTGGCGCTGGCGCTGCCCTTGTACGAACAAATGCACCAGATCCGCGCACGCTGGAAGTCCATCATTGGCGTCTGCTTTATTGGCAGTATGACGGCAATGATCTCCGGCACGGCTATCGCGCTGTGGATGGGCGCCACGCCACAAATAGCGGCGACTATTATGCCCAAATCTGTGACCACGCCTATTGCCATGGCGGTCTCCGCCACGCTGGGTGGCATTCCGGCTATCAGCGCTATTTGCGTGTTAATTGCCGGCGTACTGGGGGCCGTTTTTGGTCACATGCTGCTTAACCTGCTGAAAATCCGCAGCAAGGCGTCGCGCGGGCTGGCGATTGGCAATGCTTCCCATGCGCTGGGTACGGCACGCTGCTCGGAGCTGGATTATCAGGAAGGCGCGTACAGCTCGCTGGCGCTGGTGATCTGCGGCATTATCACCTCCCTGCTGGCACCGTTTCTTTTCCCGCTGTTAATGCATCTTTGGCGGTAAAATTTGCTATGCGTCGCGCATTTTGTGGTTCTCTTTCATAAATTACATAATCTGTGTGATTATAATCACATACATTAGCCTGGCTGCCCGCCAGAATAAGCGGCCAACTATGCAAGAGAAGCCACTATGCAACCACGTTTTCAAGCGGCTTTCGCCGCGCTGCCTTCCCCGCTCCAGGCGGCGTTACAGCCTTTCCTGACCGATACCTTTTCCGCTTTCTTTACCCCTGAGCAAATGGCCGCCCTCAGAACCGAAACGGGTTTGGACAATCGGGAACTCGCTTTTGCTCTGTTGCCGCTGGCGGCCGCCTGCGCCGTGGTACCGCTTTCTCGCTTCAACGTTGGCGCACTGGCGCTCGGTAACAGCGGACACCTCTATTTTGGCGCGAACATGGAATTTTCCGGCGCGACTATGCAGCAGACCGTTCATGCCGAGCAGAGCGCGGTAACCCACGCCTGGCTGCGTGGCGAGAAAGGTCTGGAGGCCATTACCGTCAACTACACGCCCTGCGGCCACTGTCGCCAGTTTATGAACGAGCTGAACAGCGGTACTGCCTTGCGCATTCATCTGCCAGGACGCGAACCGGCAACGCTGGGCGATTATCTGCCCGACGCTTTTGGCCCGCGCGACCTGGCGATTGAGACGCTGCTGATGGACGAGGTCGATCATGGCCTGACCCTCGCCGGCGACGCGCTGGCCAGAGCGGCACTGGAGGCCGCTAACCGTAGCCATGCGCCCTATTCACAGGCGCTGAGCGGCGTAGCGCTGCAAATGGATGACGGCGCGATTTTTGCCGGCAGCTATGCAGAGAACGCAGCCTATAACCCCAGCCTGCCGCCGCTGCAGGCGGCACTGATCCTGCTAAATCTGGCAGGCTATGACGTGCTGCAGATTCAGCGTGCCGTCCTCGCGGAAGCGCCTGATGCGCGGCTGATTCAGCGTCAGGCGACCACCGCGACGCTTCAGGCGCTCGGCTGTGCCAGTTTGCAAACGGTGCCGCTGTACTGATTCCGGTCACCGCTTCGCCAGCCAGCCGGCTGGCTTTTTATTGCCAAAAAAATGCCCGCATTTGTTATAAGCTGTTAACAAATGCTGTATTTTCGGGTGAATTATTTTAGGATTGGGCCACTACCGATCCCAGTGAGTATTGATTACATGGAACTCGACTACGAAAGTAAGCGCTCTCTCTACATTCCCTACGCTGGTCCTATCCTGCTGGAATTTCCGCTACTGAATAAGGGCAGCGCCTTCTCTATAGAAGAACGTAACGATTTTAACCTGAACGGCCTGCTGCCTGAAACGGTGGAAACCATCGAAGAGCAGGCCCAGCGTGCCTGGCGCCAGTTTCAGGATTTTAAAAACGATAATGACAAGCATGTCTACCTGCGTAATATCCAGGACACCAACGAAACGCTTTTCTACCGCCTGCTGGATAATCATCTTGAAGAGATGATGCCGATTATCTATACCCCGACCGTCGGCGCGGCCTGCGAGCACTTCTCTGAAATCTATCGTCGGGCGCGCGGGCTGTTTATCTCCTACCCAAATCGCGCCAGCATTGAAGATATGCTGCAAAACGCGACTAAGCAGAACGTCAAAGTGATTGTGGTCACCGATGGCGAGCGCATCCTTGGCCTGGGCGACCAGGGCATCGGAGGCATGGGCATTCCTATCGGTAAGCTGTCGCTGTATACCGCCTGCGGCGGCATCAGCCCGGCCTATACGCTGCCGGTGGTGCTGGATGTCGGCACCAATAACCAACAGCTGCTGAACGACCCGCTTTATATGGGCTGGCGCCATCCGCGTATTACCGGTGAAGAATACGACAACTTCGTTAACGAGTTTATTCAGGCAGTGAAGAGCCGCTGGCCGAACGTGCTGCTGCAGTTTGAAGATTTCGCCCAGAAAAATGCGATGCCGCTGCTGGAGCGCTATCGTGATGAAGTCTGCTGCTTTAACGACGATATTCAGGGCACTGCCGCCGTCACGCTGGGGACGTTAATCGCTGCCAGTCGCGCGGCGGGCAGCAAAATGAGCGAGCAGAAAGTGGTGTTCCTGGGCGCCGGTTCCGCCGGTTGCGGCATCGCCGAACAGATTATTGCGCAGATGAAATCAGAAGGCCTGAGCGACGAAGAAGCCCGCGCGCGCGTCTTTATGGTGGATCGTTTCGGCCTGCTTACCGACAAGCAGCCCAACCTGCTCAACTTCCAGAGCAAGCTGGTGCAGAAAAGTGAGAGTCTGGCCGGCTGGGATTCCAGCTCCGATTCCCTGTCACTCCTGGACGTGGTACGCA
Source organism: Erwinia sp. (assembly GCF_031978025.1). NCBI lineage: Bacteria > Pseudomonadati > Pseudomonadota > Gammaproteobacteria > Enterobacterales > Erwiniaceae > Erwinia > Erwinia sp. The sequence continues at coordinate 10,981 of NZ_DALZCD010000006.1, read as the reverse complement.
ACGCACGCCCGGATATTCTGATTGGCGTTTCCGGCCAGCCGGGCCTGTTCAGCGAAGAGATTATTCGCGAAATGCACAAACACTGCGCGCGCCCAATCGTGATGCCGCTTTCCAATCCGACTTCCCGCGTGGAAGCGACGCCGCAGGATATTATGACGTGGACAGAGGGCGCTGCGCTGGTCGCGACCGGCAGCCCGTTTGCGCCGGTTATCTGGAAAGAGCAGACTTTCCCTATCGCGCAGTGCAATAACTCTTATATCTTCCCCGGCATTGGCCTGGGCGTTATCGCTTCCGGTGCGACCCGGGTGACCGACAGTATGCTGATGGCGGCCAGCCGCGCGCTGGCAGACTGCTCGCCGTTGGTTAACGACGGCGTCGGCCCGGTACTGCCGGAAGTGAAAGATATCCAGGGCGTATCGAAAGTCATTGCGATGGCCGTTGGTAAGGCAGCGCAGCTGGCGGGCGTGGCGGTTGTCACCTCGGAAGACGTGCTGTCTAAAGCGATTGCCGCCAATTTCTGGCTGCCGCAGTACCGTAACTACCGTCGGACTTCTATCTGATCACGCTGACCGGGCGCGCCACGCGCCCGGTTATTCTTGCTTTTCCGCTTCGCCTTATCAGACCTCATCGGGATTTTGTGCAAAAAGACGCCAGCCGGTGCGCTGCCGCTTGCTTCACCTCGCCGGGTACAGTAGCCTTGAGCCACCTTTTGGGCTTCAGTCTGAGTACCGTACGGCATGATAAAACGCTTGATCTACGGCCTGATTATCATCATAACGTTGATGGTAATGACCGCGCTTGGCCTGGATCGCTGGATAAGCGTTAAAACCGCGCCTTACGTCTACGATAACCTCAAATCGTTGCCTCACCGTCAGGTCGGCGTGGTGCTGGGCACCGCGAAATATTATCGTACTGGCGTTATCAATCAGTATTACCTCTATCGCATGCAGGGCGCGCTTAACGCTTACAATAGCGGCAAGATCAATTATTTGCTGCTGAGCGGGGACAACGCGCAGCAAAGCTATAATGAACCGATGACCATGCGCCGGGATTTAATCGCCGCAGGCGTGGCGCCGACCGATATCGTGCTGGACTATGCGGGCTTTCGCACGCTGGACTCTATCGTACGCACGCGTAAGGTGTTTGATACCAACGATTTCATCATTATTACCCAGCGTTTCCACTGCGAACGTGCGCTGTTTATCGCGCTGCACATGGGTATTCAGGCACAGTGCTATGCGGTTCCCTCGCCGAAAAATATGCTGAATATCCGCATCAGGGAAGTCGCGGCTCGCCTGGGCGCGCTGGCCGATCTTTATCTGATGAAGCGCGAGCCACGTTTTCTGGGGCCGCTGGTGCCGATCCCGGCGCGACATGAAATCCCGGAGGATGCGCCAAGCTATCCGGCAGTCACGCCCGAACAGCTGCTGGAGCTGGAACAAAAAGCGAAGGCAGATACCCCCAATGCCAATACCAATACCAATACCAATACCAATACCAATACCAATACCAATACCAATAC
>NZ_DALZCD010000006.1:0-9359 GCF_031978025.1 Erwinia sp. | reverse complement strand
CCAATACCAATACCAATACCAATACCAATACCAATACCAATACCAATACCAATACAGCAGTAACGCACTGATTGTTATAAACCTGCCCTCTTCTTCTGTCAGTCTGTCTCCCCGAATAAATCACTAAACGTTAACAGGAGAGACAAATGGATCTGAATTTGAAAGATCGTCGTGTACTGGTCAGCGGCGGCTCGCGCGGCATTGGACGAGCGATTGTAGAATGCTTTCTTGCCGAGGGCGCACGCGTCGAGTTCTGCGCACGCGGCGCGGAAGGCGTACAGGAAGCGCAGCAGGCATTGGGTTCACGCGCCCACGGCACGGCGGTCGATGTCACCTCTCCCGAGCAGATGCAAACCTGGATTAAGGACGCGGCAACCCGGCTCGGCGGCCTGGATATTATTGTGCCTAACGTCAGCGCGCTGGCGGCCGGCAATGACCCTGCCGTGTGGCGTAAGGCCTTCGATACCGATCTGATGGGCACAGTCACGCTGGTTCAGGCCGCCCTTCCTTACCTGAAAAACTCCCCGGCGGCCGCCATCGTACTAATATCCAGCGTAGCAGGACGCGAGGTCGATATGTTTGCCGAGCCTTACGGCATTATGAAAGCGGCCCTGATCCATTACGGCAAAACCTTATCGGAACGCCACGCGGCAGACGGCATCCGTGTGAATACCGTGTCGCCGGGCAACGTCTATTTCAGTGAAGGGGTTTGGGGGGATATCGAACGCAACCAGCCGGAAACTTTTGCTAAATGCCTGGCGGCGAACCCGCTGGGACGGATGGCGACGCCGCAGGAAGTGGCCAAAGCCACGGTCTTTTTGGCCAGCGAGGCGGCAAGTTTTACTACCGGCGCTAATCTGCTGGTAGATGGTGGGCTGACCAAAGGCGTACAGTTCTGACAGAAGGGAAAAGGCCAGCCGGGCTGGCCTTTCTTTGCAGGGAAAGACTACTTTTTACGGGCGTATTTTAAAGAGTCCAACGCCACGGCGAAAATAATGATGCCGCCTTTGATGATGTACTGCCAGTAAGGGTTAACGCCGATATAGGTCAGCCCGTAGTTGATGACGGTGAAAATCAGCACGCCCGTGACCACCCCGGCTACGGTGCCGACGCCGCCGGCAAAGGAGACGCCGCCCACCACACAGGCTGCAATCGCATCCAGTTCGTACATAAAGCCCAGGTTATTGGTTGCCGAGCCAATGCGTCCCGCTTCCAGCATCCCACCGAAGGCGTAGAACACGCCGGAAAGTGCATAAATCAGGATCAGGTTGAAGTTAACATTCACGCCTGACACTTTTGCGGCTTCCGGATTGCCGCCGATAGCAAAAATATTTTTGCCGAAGCGGGTCTTATTCCACAGGATCCAGACAAAGAAGATAGCAATAGCCGCATAGAAAGTAATGTAGGAGAGCTTGAAATCGCCCATGCGAATAAAGCCCTGCGCAAAGGTCGAAAATTTCTCATCGAACCCGGCGATTGGCGAAGCGCCTACATAGTCGTAATAAAGCGAGTTAATGCCGTAAACGATAATCATCGTGCCCAGCGTGGTGATAAAAGGCGTCACCTTCAGATAGGCAATAATCACGCCGTTGATCAGGCCAATCAGGCCGCCGACGACACAAACAATCAGGATGACCAGCGGGATCGGCACGGTATCCATATGTGGAAACACCTTGTTGGCGTTATCCATAGCCTGCAACAGCGTCGCCGCCACCACAGCAGCCAGACCAACCTGACGACCGGCGGAGAGGTCGGTACCCTGCGTTACAATCAACCCGGCCACACCAAGCGCAATAATAATACGCACGGAGGACTGAGTTAAAATGTTACTCAGGTTCATCAGGCTTAAAAACGTGGGATCCTGGAAAATAATAATTGCCAGCAAAACCAGCAACACAACGTAGATGCCACCTTCTTTCAGCCAGGTGAGCGCATTCTTCTTATTCACAGCATTCATGGACAGCCCTTACCTCATTAAAGGTGCTTGGATGCTAAACGTAATATTTCGTTTTGCGTGGTAGTTTTTGTTTCGACAATGCCTGCAACCATGCCGTTACTCATGACCAGGATCCTGTCGGTAATGCCCAGCAGTTCCGGCATTTCGGAAGAGATAATAATGATGCCCTTCTCTTTTTTCGCCAGATCGGAAATCAACTGATAAATTTCAAACTTTGCACCAACGTCGATACCGCGCGTTGGCTCGTCCAGCATTAATATTTCCGGCTGAGTTAACAACCACCGGCCAATAATCACTTTCTGCTGGTTGCCGCCCGAAAGCGAACCGATAGAAGTGGCATGTCCTGGTGTTTTTACCCGCATGGCATCAATAACCCATTGGGTATCGCTTTTCATGCGGTTGTTATCCAGCAGGCCAATCGAGTTTTTATATTTGCGGATATTTGAAATCAGCGAGTTAAAGCCGATATCAAGATAAGCATAAATACCCGTGGCGCGTCGCTCTTCCGTCACCAGCGCAAAGCCGTGATTAATCGCTTCATTAGCCGAGTTATTATTGATTTTTTTGCCGTGCAGCTTAATAGTGCCGCCAGACTTTTCGCGGATGCCAAACAGTGTTTCCACAATATCCGTTCGTTTGGCGCCTACCAGACCGGCCACGCCAAGGATTTCACCTTTGCGCAAATCGAATGAGATATCGCGAATAGACGGCTGGCGCAGCGAGGTAAGATTACGCACCTCCAAAATGGTTTCGCCGGGCACGTTGCTTTTGTCCGGGAAGCGCTGGTTCAGCGAACGGCCCACCATCATGGAGATGATCTTATCCATATCCAGCCCTTCCAACGGCTGGGTAGCGATCCATTGTCCGTCGCGCAGAATAGTAATTTCATCGCAGAGCTGGAAAATCTCTTCCATCTTGTGAGAGATATAAACGATACCGCAGCCGCGATCTTTTAATTTACGGATAATAGTGAACAGATGGTTCACTTCTTTTTCCGTTAATGAAGAGGTCGGCTCGTCCATAATCACAATTTTGGCATCGTAGGAGAATGCCTTGGCAATCTCTATCATCTGCATCTGCGAAACGGAAAGGTTAATAACTTTGTCGCGCGGATCGATATCGATATCAAGCTCTTCGAAAATGGCTTTGGTATCTTTGTACATTTTCTCCTGGTCGACGAAAAAGCCTTTTCGCGGATAGCGGCCCAGCCACATGTTATCCATGACCGTGCGTTGTAAAACCAGGTTTAATTCCTGATGCACCATTGAGACGCCGTTTTCTAACGCCTCTTTGGAGCTTTTAAAATCAATTTCTTTGCCCTGAAAAAGAATGCTTCCCGTGTCTTTGCTATAAATACCAAACAGGCATTTTAATAAAGTTGACTTGCCCGCGCCGTTTTCACCCATCAACGCGTGAACCGAATGGGGACGGATTTTCAAATTAACGTTATCTAACGCCTTTACGCCCGGAAAGGATTTGCTGACGTTAGTCATTTCCAGCAGATACTGCCCCTGATCGCTGCTCATAATTCTACCTGGCGGATCGTTTTACGATCGGACCCGTTCTGCGACGGGTCCGGTAACGGACGCGAGTGCGTCCGGAAAGACTTATTTACTAAACTGAGCAAGATTCTCTTTGTCGACCGGGACGTAGGCTACACGTACCACTTTGCCTTCCAGCTTGTAGTTAGTGCCTTCGGTTGCCGGTTTGCCCGCCGCGAGGTTTTTCGCCATATCAAACGTGGCTTTTGCCTGGTTTTCCGCATCGTTCAACACGGTGCCTTCCATCGCGCCTGATTTCACCATCGCCAGCGCTTCTGGCAGGGCATCCACGCCAAATACTGGTACGGAGGTTTTGTTATGCGCTTTCAGCGCTTCTACCGCACCCATTGCCATCGCATCGTTGTTGGCGATAACCACTTCGATTTTGTTGCCGTTCGGGCCGGAGAGCCACGCGTCCATCTTGTCTTTCGCCTGGGCGGTGTCCCACATAGCGGTATCCAGATGCAGCTGCTGGGTTTTCAGCCCGTCTTTGTTCAGGGTATCGATAACGTATTTGGTACGCGCTTCGGCATCCGGATGGCCCGGTTCGCCTTTCAGCAGCACAAACTGCACTACGCCGTCTTTATTCAGATCCCAGTTTGGATTGGCTTTCCAGTGTTTCTCGATCAGCTCGCCCTGCTTGACGCCGGACTCTTTGGAATCGGTGCCAACATAATAGGCTTTTTCGTAGCTGGCCAGGGCCTTAGCGGAAGGCTCTTTGTTGAAGAAAACAATGGGAATGTCGTTGGCTTTGGCTTTGCTGATCACGACCGCGGCGGCCGCCGGGTCGACAAGGTTAATCGCCAGCGCTTTCACCCCTTTTGCTACCATGACGTCAACCTGATCGTTTTGCGTTGACTGGCTGTTCTGCGAATCGTTCATTAACAGCTGAATACCGCTGCTGTTTTTCGCTTCCTTCTCGATATCCTTGCGCACAACGGACATAAAGTTATCGTCATATTTATAGATGGTTACGCCAATGCGGGTATCGGCAGCCTGCGCCGTTGCGCCAAACATCATGCTGGCAACCAGGGCAGTGAGGGTGAATGCCTTCTTCATTGTTCTCTCCGGTTCTGTGTAGGGTCGGTATGCGTGTGCGGCCGGACCGTGTTGTTATTCTGTCCCGGCCAGGCACGGCCATCTTAGTGAAGCAGATGTTAATTAACTGTGAACTTACTCACGGATTGAAAACGGTTACATGGCGGTATCGTTGCGTATAGTGATCGCCGCCACACTTTGGCAGATGGCGACGGAATGCCGACGCACCAGCGTGGGCATAAAGCAGTGGCCTGCTGACTCATCCAGCAGGCCCGCCGCGCCTTTCAGCGCCAGCTCGGTCGCCAGTTTAGCCATGGAAACAATAGGATAACGGACAGTGGTCAGCTGCGGATCGGTGTAACGCGAAATAGGGATGTCATCAAAGCCAATCACCGACAGCTGCTGCGGCACCGCAATGCCGTTGTCTTTCAACGCAGCCAGCGCCCCGGCGGCCATGCTGTCGTTATAGGCGAACACGGCGCTAAGCTGGAGGTTACGACCCAGCAGCTCTACCATTGCGGCCTCCCCGCCCTGCATATCCGGCTCGGCGCTGGCGCTCCAGCTTTCGGTAGGTTGAACACCCTGCTCGGCCAGCGCCTGTCGCCAGCCCGCACGGCGCTGATCCATGTCTTCGATAGCATGGCTCGACCCCAGATAGCCGATCCGCCGGTGGCCCTGCTGTTGCAGCATGCGCATCGCCATCAGCGCACCGCTGACGTTGTCCAGGCAAACGCAACGGTGAGCGTAGCCCGGCACGACACGGTTGATCAGCACCATGCCGGGTACCTGATCCATCAGCGAAGCCAGCTCGTCGTCCCCCAGCGCTTTGGCATGAACGATTAGCGCGCCGCAACGCTGACGTATCAGCACCTCAATTGCGTGTCGCTCTTTGTCCGCCTGATGATAGGAATTATTGATAAGCACATGTTTTTGCATGCGCTGAGCCACTGTATCCACCGCTTTGACCAGCGCGCCGAAAAAGGGATCGGAAACGTCCATCACCACCACGCCAATCGTGTCGCTGACCTGGGAAGCCAGCGCCTGCGCGTTGGCGTTGGGGCGATAGCCCAGCTGGCCAACGATGCCCAATACCTTTTCCCGCGTTTCCTGAGTCACTGCCGCGCTGTGATTGAGCACGCGCGAGACCGTTGCCACCGACACGCCAGCCTCTCGGGCTACATCGCGAATGGTGATCATGGCTGACTTCCTGTGGAAGATAAGGTTTGCATAGCCCTCCCGGATGCATTGTTTGCGGGGGCCATTCTGACAAAGCGAAAGGCAAGACTGCGTGAATCAGGTCACACTCATGAAAACGGTTACATCTCTTTCCGTCACATTTGTGACGGTTATCATTTTTGTAACATCGTTCCGCGGCTGCTCAGGCGAGTAAGCTGACGCCAGCCCCATTCAACCGGCCCCTGACGAAAATAGCGCAGCCAGCACAGCGAAAAGAGGAGATTGACCAGCCAGACCAGCAGCACAACCGCCAGCAAATGCAGGCGATCGAGCCGATTAAACCAGCCGAAGTGGTTAAAGAATGTTGTGCACAGAAGGGTTTGCAGTAAATAGTTGCTCAGCGCCATCCGCCCTACGCTACTGATGGCAGGCGTAAGGGGAAACCGGGCCAGCGTAGGCCAGAAGCCAAAGCAGAGCGCGGCATAGCCAACCGCCTGAAGCGGTGCGCTGAGTTCGCGCGGCAGCTGTAAAAAGAAAGCGGACGGATAAAATGCCCAGCCCCAGGCCCACTGTAGCCAGATGCCCGGTATTTCGATAAGGGCTGCCAGCACCAGCAGGATAAGGGCGGTACGCCGATAGTGCACCAGGCTCCAGCGGCCCTGTAGCCAGCCGCTGCGCATCAATGCCCCGCCGATCAGCATCAGGCCTGCCAGCTGCCAGCCATACTGTGCCGCCAGCGACAGCAGGCCCGAAGAGAGCAGATCGAGGCGGTTACGCATGGCTTCCCAACCGCCGTGCGTTTTCCAGAAGGTTTCATACTGACTGTCCGCCGCGCCAGCCAGCCAGGAGTTGTTAGGCTGATGGCCCGACAGCAAACCGAACACCAGCAGCACGCCGCAGCCCACGATATACAGCATCACACCGGTATTAAACAGCTGCCGCGTCGAAGAGACATCGCGGATCATCCGCCAGGCTACCAGCCCAATCAGCCCGTAATCCAGCAGGATATCCCCTTCCCAGAACAGCAGGCAGTGCAGAAAGCCGAACAGCACCAGCCAGCTCAGGCGCGCCTGCAGCCACCGTTTTCCTCGTGAAAGCAGCAGCTGCAAACCGCCGCCGAACAGCAGCGCAAACAGCGCAAGGAATTTCAGTTGGGCAAAAAAATCAACCAGCGCCCACGTCCATGCATCAGTAGGCGTGATGCTGCCCTGCCACGCGGGATTCAGATAGGCGGCACCCGGCAGGCCAAAGGCATTAATATTAAGCAGCAGGATCCCCAGAATGGCGATGCCCCGAATAAAATCCAGCGTCTGAATACGAGGCATCGGCAGGCCCTGACGGTAACGAAGGGTAAGAACTGGCGACGACAGGTAGGCCGCGGCCAGTCGGTAACTTAGTTGTGACGAACGGCGCGCAGGAATTCCTGACGGGTGTTCTGGCTGGATTTAAAAAGGCCGCCCAGCGAGGTAGTAGTGGTCGCACTGGTCGCATCGCGAATACCGCGCGCTTTCACGCAGTAATGTACCGCGTCGATAGAAACTGCGACGTTATTAGTGCCCAGAAGCGTTTGCAGCGCCACCAGGATCTGCTGGGTCAGCCGTTCCTGCACCTGCGGACGGGAAGAGAAGAACTGCACGATGCGGTTAATCTTCGACAGGCCAATCACCTTGTCTTTCGGGATGTAGGCCACGGTCGCTTTGCCGTCGATGATCACAAAATGGTGTTCACAGGTGCTGGTCAGCGTGATATCACGCACCGTCACCATTTCGTCCACCTTCATTTTGTTTTCAATCAGGGTGATTTTCGGGAAGTTGGCGTAGTCCAGACCTGAGAACACCTCATTCACATACATCTTGGCGATGCGATGCGGCGTTTCCATCAGGCTGTCATCTTCCAGATCAAGATTGAGCAGCTGCATGACTTCAGTCATGTGCCCGGCAATCAACCGTCTGCGAGTTTCGTCATCCATTTCACGCGCAGGCGAGCGTAGTGGGGTTTCCAGTCCACGCGCGAGCAGCGTTTCGTGAACAAGTGTGGCTTCCTGACTTAACGTAGCCATGGCGATGTTTTCTCCAACGGGTGTGGCGCCGATCCCAACGGGAGCGGTACAATTTCAGAGGGCGTATTTTGGTACACAACGCGTCGTTAATCCAGCGAATCAATCTAAACCGTCCTGAAACAGTTTCATGCAGCGGTGGGATCGCGCCGCCAGACCAGCAGTCCGGCGACCAGCAGCCCTGCCCCCGCAACGTAAAGCGCAGGCTCCAGGCGATGCGTCAAAGTAGTGGAGAGTGCCGAAACCAGCGGCCCGGCAAGCTGACCGAGGGCGTACCCGGTGGTCAGCAAGCCCGCCATATAACGGCTATGGCGCGGCGCCATTTCGCGGGCATATTGCAGCGACAGCGACACCAAACTGAGAAAGCCGATGCCCATCAGTACCGAACCGACCACCAGCCCGCTCAGGCCCGGCACCACGGCAGCGCAAAGCACGCCTGCCGCCTGCGCCCACAGGTTAAACGCCAGCCGCGTATTGGACGTGCCGAAACGCCGTAGAAGAATACCTAATCCCACCCCTACGACCGCCGTGCCGCCAAAGATCGGCCAGACAAACTGGGCGAAAGCGCTGGCAGGAAAACGGGCAGCCGCCATCTGCGACAGAAACGTGGCGGGAATGATGTAGCCAAATCCGGCCAGGCTGTAGCTCCAGACCAGCTTTTTTAAGCCGCGGGTCAGCACCAGCGGTTCCGGCGCCGTATCAGGCCGGTGCAGTTCGCCTTTGCGCGGCAGGAAACGGAAAATAAGGGCAGCCAACACCAGGGCCAGTACGCCGTAAGCACACCAGGCCTGAGCGGCGCTGACCTGTCGCGCATGGAGGTAGACGGCCAGCAGCCCGCTCAGAAAGATGCCCATGCCCGGCCCGGCGAAAACGGCGGTGCTTAAACCAGGCCGACCATAGTGATGCAGCTTTTCGTTACTCCAGGCGGCTACCAGCACCATCGTCCAGCCGCTGGCCCACCCGATCACAAAGCGCACCACACCGTGCAGCCAGGCATCGGACACGCAGGCGGAAAGCAGCGTCAGGATGACCGCACCGACAATACCGGCTTTGAGTCGGGCCTCGACATGCGTAGTGGCCCGCATCGCGTTCCAGGAGCCGCAGAGGTAACCCAGATAGTTGAAAGCCGCCACCACCGCCGCACTGGTCAACGTCAGCTGATGTCCGGCAATCATCAGCGGCACCTGTGGGGTAAAGGTGAAGCGTCCGATGCCCATTGCTACGATCAGCGCAATGAACGCGCTTAAGGCTACCCGTACCGCCATTTTTTCTCCTTTCCGGCTTTATCCGGTTTGATGAAAGTATTGCAGTCAGTCTGCATCACGGCTAGACTTACAAAAAGTGAATAATAGTTACCAACTTGCTTACGAAAAGAGAACACATGGATCTGACTCAGCTGAAAATGTTTTGTGCAGTAGCGGAGACCGGTTCGCTGGCGCGTGCTGCCGAACAGCTGCATCGGGTACCGTCCAACCTGACGACCCGGTTGCGCCAGCTCGAACAGGAAACGGGCATCGATCTTTTTATCCGTGAAAAGCAACGTCTGCGCCTGTCGCCGATGGGCCATAATTTCCTGGGTTATGCACAGCGG
>NZ_DALZCD010000005.1:26878-33920 GCF_031978025.1 Erwinia sp. | reverse complement strand
AGGTGGCTTAGTCAGTCGGCGTGGTAAAGCGCAGTAAACCAGTGTGTAAAACTGTCGTTTATGCATGGTAAATAAATCAATTCAGGTATGAGTAATCCCATTGGCCGCAATATGGCCTTTTTACTTTTGACCACTATATGTTTGCAATTGTGATAGTAAATATATGGGCCCTGTGGAGTTGATGGCAGCACAATCTGAAATTACGTGAAGATGATAAACGCAACCCGTACATTTTTTTGTCAAAGCCTCACAACTGACTAATTTCAAATTACCCATCACGAAGTTTGCCGAGATAGGCGTAGTACATGTCTGCCCCCTCGCCGGTTTTTTACCTGTCGGTTTTATATTAAGTTACCGCTTACGCTTGAAGCTCACTCTTAAGTAACTAATATAGATAGTGTTGTGCCATAGGTGAGCGCTCCTACCGCTCAGTGACAGGAGGATGTCTGACGGGATTGCTAGGCGTCTTCCTCACAACATCGAAAACTATATAACAGCACAATACGCTACCTCCGCGTTTTGTACCTGCCCTCCTCCTCGGAAGGCAGGTATTTTTTTTCTTGCCATTAGAGGGGTAGCAACTTCTGCTTTTGCCTGCAGTCACCAACTAAAGTTGTATTGTGTCTTGCATACGCATTGTTGCTGCTTTATGGCACCGTCTCTTCTTCTTATCGCTGAATAATATCAACCCTGTGATTGTGTGCGTCAGCCACTAAAAGAATATTGTCGTCAGGCAACTGGATGCCATCCAGTGTCACCTGATACTCATTTTCGCCACGGGAAACAGTGATGCGATACTGACTCTGCCCGTGTTGATAGGTCATGCTAAACGAAGGCCATTCATCGGGTAACAGCGCATGGATGATAAGCGTATCGCCGTGACGTTTTATTCCGAGCAACTCTTCAGTTACCAGACGATAGGCCCAGCCCGCGGAACCGGTGTACCAGCTCCACCCAGCCCGCCCGGTATGGGGGGGGACGCTGTACACATCCGCACTCATGACATAAGGTTCAGCCTTGTACGTGTTAATGCCATCAGGCTGTAGCGTGTGGTTTATTGGGTTGATCATGGACCAAAGTCGCCAGGCTCGAGCTTTATCCCCCATACGTGCAAACGCCATGACAGCCCAGATTGCACCATGCGTGTACTGCCCCCCGTTCTCCCTTACGCCCGGCAGATAACCCTTTATGTAACCCGGGTCAGGCCCGTGGCCATCAAACGGGGGTGTTAACAGTTTGATTAGGCCCGCATCTTTATCTACCAGATAACTGTCCATCGACCGCATTGCCTGAGCACTACGTGCAGGATCAGCTGCACCGGACAAGACGGACCAGCTTTGGGCAATTGCATCAATACAGCACTCCTGTGACCCTCGTGATCCCAGCGGCGCACCATCGTCAAAATAGCCGCGCAGGTACCACTCACCATCCCAGGCCGAAGATTCGAGGTTTTTTTGCAAGCGCAGCGCTTCTGAATGGCATAATGCCGCCACGTCCGCGTCCTGTCGCTGTTCAGCCAGCGCCGCAAAGCGCTGTAAAATATCGTAGAGAAAAAAGCCGAGCCAGACGCTTTCGCCTTTGCCTTCGATTCCAACCAGATTCATACCATCATTCCAGTCGCCAGCCCCCATAAGCGGCAGACCATGCTGGCCAAAGAGCAATCCCCGTTCAACGGCTTTTACGCAGTGCTGCCACAACGTCTCTTCGATGTGGCTTATAACCGGAGTATCGTAAACAGATTCTTCGCCGGGCTTGAGCGGACGGCCTTCGAGATAGGGAATGTGCTGTTCCAGCACGCTGATATCACCCGTTATATCTACATAGTGACAAACCGCGAGCGGGAGCCACAGGTAGTCATCTGAACAGCGGGTGCGCACACCATTGCCGTGCGGAGGATGCCACCAGTGCTGAACATCCCCTTCTGTAAACTGCCGTGAGGCACAGAGCACGATCTGGCTGCGCAATCGCTCCGGTGCAACGTGGCTTAGCGCCAGCGTATCCTGCAGCTGGTCACGGAAACCAAATGCACCGCCGGACTGGTAATATCCGCTGCGCGCCATAATGCGGCAGGCTATTGTCTGGTAGAGCAACCAGCCGTTCACCAGCAAGTCAACGCTGCTATCGGGTGTCTGAACCACAACTTTATCAAGAATTTTGTGCCAGAAATGATGAACCTGGTCCAGCGACTGGCGTGCGTTATCCTCATTCAGAAAATGGGCAAGCGTCTCCTGAGCCTGCACAAGGTTGCCTGCCACGCCGAGGACAAAAACAAAGGTTTTCTGATCACCATCGATAATGGTCGCTGTCGACTGTAGCGCGGCACAGGGATCAAATCCGGCCCCTGTCTGGCCCGAGAGTCTGCGCATTTTCATGGCGGCCGGCGCGTGTAGTGAGCCATTGCGCCCCACAAACTCACGACGGTTACCGGTTACCGTACTCAGAGGATCATTTACGGCGAAAAAAGCGGTGCGTTCACTGCCGTCAGAACCATAAAAGTTATTTGCCATTACTGCACTACCGCAAGGCAGGGGGTGCGAATGCGTAATGATATGCGCGGCAGAGTGTGCACGCGTTGCCCCGAGTGTCCACTCCACGTAGCCAGTGACCGCTAATTTACGCGTGCGGCCCGAATGGTTGCTGAGCTTCAGGATGGCAAGCTTAACCGGCGCCTGTTCGGCTACCAATATCGTCAGTTCACTGTCTACCCCGCTTTCACGGTGCGCGAAGACGCTATAACCAAAACCATGGCGGGTGAGATAGTCGCCTTGCCCGCGCGCGGGTAAGGTCATGGGTGACCAGTACACGCCGCTCTCTTCATCCCGCAGATAAAACGCTTCGCCGCATCGGTCACTCACTGGATCGTTTTCCCAGGGCGTTAAGCGGTATTCATGGGCATTTTCAAACCAGCTATAGCTCTGCCCGGCTTCAGAAATTACGCTGCCAAAATGTTCATTTGCCAGTACGTTTGACCAGGGCACTGGCGTCGGTTCATTTTCTCTTAAGAGAATCTGATACTCCCGGCCATCCTGAGAAAATCCGCCGTATCCATTGAAATGACGTAACGGGCCCGTATCCGGTATCCAGTCTGTATGGTGATTGTTACCTGTTGTTATCTCCGGCACAAAAGGCCTGCCGATTTTCTTTGTCGCGCCAGTACGCTGGTTAAGTTGTTCTTTAATACCGTCAGCGCGATCATCCAGACTCAGGCAGGCCACGCTCATCAGCAACAGCTTATCCTCAGCGCTGAGATGTTCACCGTTACGGACAAAAATCCCTCCGGGTTTATCCAGCAGGCTGGCTTCTGAACCCGCATTGATTAAATCCATAATCTGCGTCTGTAACACCTGCTGGTAGCCACCGGCACTGTTATTCAGAATCACGAGGTCCACCTCCAGCCCTTTCATTCGCCAGTATCGATGCGCCTGGATCAGTGTGGCAACGGAGGCGATTCTTTCCTCGCTGGTGAGACAAAGCAGAACAATCGGCAAATCACCTGAAATACCCCAGCCCCACAGGCCGGACTGACCACGCCGGTTACGACTGATAGCCTGTTGGTCACTGCGTAATTCCTGACCGGGATAGATTACTGCGCTGGCGAGGCGGTTAAATAAGGTTGCGTCCTCTTCACTGGCATTCATCTGCCGCAACACGACCAGACTGTGAGACCAGGCCAGTTCAAAAACGCGATTGGCGATAGGATGGTCGCGATATTTTTCCATTAATTCGAGGCTTTGCTGACGGTTTTCGCTGACACCATACACGATATCAATGATGACAGGCTGTCCGGGCTGGAGCCTGATCGCGTGAGATATCGACAGTATCGGATCCAGCACGGCCCCGAAGGTATTACTGAGTGGCCCGCCCGTGCTGACCGCCAGGGGATCAGCCGGATGTCTTCCACGGCCAAGAAATTTGGCCCTGTCGGTTTCAAACGATGTGTTCCCGGAACTTTCGCCATGTACCACCATCATATGAAACAGGTACGGACTTTGTTCATCCGGTGAGCGTGAACGTCGGTGGCACAGAATGGCATCCCGAGCGGGATCTGTCTCAGTCTGGATAAACAGGTTGCTGAATGCAGGATGAGCCTGATCGCTGGCGTCCGGTGCCAGCACCACTTCGGCATAGGTTGTCAGTTCCAACGTCCGCGGTGTACGACCATGATGCACCAGAGTGACACGACGTAGCTCGATGTCATCTTCCGGGGAAATGACAACCTGAGTTTTAACGCTAACCGATCCGAGCACGCGTGTGAATTCAGCGCCCGCATCGGTAAAAATGATTTCATCATTGCTGATATCCGCGTTGCCACCCATGGGTTGCCAGGTATTACTCCACACCTCGTCGGTCAGTGGATCGCGGATATAGCAGAATGTTCCCCAGTTATCACGGGTGGTGTCGCTGCGCCAGCGCGTGAGTGCGATGTTTTTCCAGCGGCTGTAACCGCCACCGCCGGTTGTTATCATCAGATGGTAATGCCCGTTGGAAAGTAACTGTATTTCCGGGGTCGGGGTGACCGCCTGAGTGAAAATGCGCGGTTCATAGCGTACCGGTTTAACCCTTCCTTCATGGGACTCAAAATGACGACGCGGACTATAGAGCTCGACTGCATCGGGTACGCGCTCCTGCAACAGCAGGCTGGCCGACCTGAAAGCAGGATTCAACATAAATCGTGTGGCCATTGGCGCATCAAACAGCAGATGCCCCAGCGCCTGGAAAGCCATACCCTGATGGTGCGCCATCCAGGACTGTACGACTGAAAAAAGCTGGCCGGATGCCAGCCGCGATGGCGTATAGTCCAGCGCTTCATAAAACCCATATTCGCCGCACGCGCCGTTCTTCTCCAGGGTGAACAGATTTTCACAGGCTTTCTGCGGAGCAACTAACAACGCCAGCAGGGTGGCATAAGGGGCAACAACCATATCGTCGGCGAGTCCGCGCCGGAGCCCCAGACCAGGTACGCCAAATGCCTGATACTGATAATTGTGCTGAACATCAAACGCATGATAGCCAGACTCGGAGACACCCCATGGCACACCACGCTCTTTGCCCCAGCCTATCTGCCGTATAACCGCGGATTTGCTCATTGTATCCAGCAGACTGCCGTGCCATGACGGCATCACCAGATTCGGCATCAGATATTCAAACATTGAACCGCTCCATGACATCAGAGCAGTTTCCCGATCCAGGGTGGTAAACAGGCGGCCGAGTGCATACCAGCTTTTAAGCGGCAGCTGATTCGTCGCTATTGCAACAAAACTGGTCAGGCGGATTTCAGAGGGCATGAGATCGTAGTGGCTTTTATCCAGCGTGGTGGTGTCGCAGTTGTAACCAACGCTCAGCATACTGGTAGCCGTATTGTACAGAAACGCAAAATCCATTCGTGCATGATCAGCCAGCCGTTGTTCCAGTTCGCTGATAATATACAGTCGTAATCTGACCTGGGTTATTAAGGCGGTCGGAAGAGGCACTCCATGAATGGTTTTCTCGCCAGCCAGCTCACTTAGCGCAGGCAATGATTGTGCATTATATGTTGTGGGTAACCACCCAAGCAATGTCGACCATTCATCGCAAAGCTGTTTCAGTTGAGTGACCAGATGCGCCGTCCACCGCTCAACAATCGTGCTCTCCAGGTGACTGCGTTGAGTCAGGTCGTGGCAATGCGACTGCATTTTTCTTAGTTTTCTGAGCAGCTGTCCGGCAGGTAATGATGCTGCACTTAAACAATCTATGCGCAGCAGTCGCAGACTGGCTGGCGCTTTATATCCCCAGTATTTCTCCAGAACACTTAAAGTGTCGCTCAGCCCCTCCACGATGAGCTGAGGATTAAATACCGGCTGATGGCGCATGGCAGACAATCCTTCACGCAGTGTCAGTAAATGCCCCGCCATATTGCCGCTGTCGACACTGGAAACATAACGCGGACTAAGCGGGGACAGCGTGCGGGTGTCATACCAGTTATATAAATGTCCCCGGTAGTGCTCCATCTTATCCAGCGAGTCCAGCGTCTGTGTGATGCGCTGCAATACAGTCCCGCCAGGGATATAGCCAAAATCCCAGGCCGTGAGGTTAGCCAGAAGGGAAAGTCCGATGTTGGTAGGAGAGGTTCGATGTGCAATCTTTGGCTCCGGGATTTCCTGATAATTGTCAGGAGGAAGCCAGTTTTCATTTGCCGTTGCGAATGTCTCAAAAAAAGCCCAGATTTCCCGGCTGGTCTGACGCAAAAGTTGTTTCTGCTCCGGAGTGGGCAGGAAAGCCTTACGCGCCGGCGTGCGGCTCAACCAGCTCAGCAACAGCGGCGCCATGCACCACGACAGGCCGATGATCAATGCTATGGTCAGCCATTTCGGTGCAAAAACCAGGGTAAGTAAGATAAGTGCCACACCACAAGCCACATTCAGATACATAGCCCGATAAAAACGGAAAACAGAAAAAGTGGACTTGAAGCTATCAGGAGTGTGACGGGACCACTCGGTCAGATTTCGCTGGCTAATACCAAGGCGCCAGAGCGTCACTGTGATTGCGTACAGCGAATAGCCCGCTTCATGGGGCAGTAAAACAAAATTAAGCCCAACACGGGAAACTCGTTTCATCGCTCCGGCAGTGACGAGCATCAGTTGCTGCCTCAAAGTACGACGAAGCGGCTTATTGATAAGATCAAGTATGATACATAACGCGGCAGGCAGCAGCCAGATGAGGGTCAGTACACCTGACCAGTACCACGGATTGGGCACCCACAGCAGCGTACTGAATAGCAGCACCAGTAGAGAGGGTGCGACCAGGCTGCGGCGCAGATTATCAAATAGCTTCCACCGCGACAGCGCGGACAACGGATTTTTATCCTTTGTGCCATCCGCTTTTCTGACACGGAGCTTAAGCCAGTTAAGCAGTTGCCAGTCGCCACGGATCCAGCGCGTACGGCGTGCAACATCGGACAAATAGTTATTCGGATACTGCTCGTAGAGTAAGACCTCGCTCAGCAGTCCGGAACGGGCATAACATCCTTCAAGCAGATCGTGACTGAGAACCAGATTTTCGGGGC
>NZ_DALZCD010000005.1:0-26868 GCF_031978025.1 Erwinia sp. | reverse complement strand
CGGGGCAGGTATTGTTGGTGGCCTGCGCAAAGATATCGACATCATAGATGCCTTTCCCAACGAAGGACCCTTCTTCAAATAGATCCTGATAGATATCTGAAGACATCATCGAATAAGGGTTATTACCCGGTACGCTGCTACGCATAGCTGCATAGCGACCCTGACCTTCACGGGGCATCTCTTCTGCCAGTCCCGGTTGTAAAATACCGTAACCTTTAACAACCCTCTGACGGACAGGATCATACTCTGGCTTGTTCAGCGGATGCGCCATCGTAGCCACCAATTTATGCGCAGTATCACGTGGCAGAAGGGTGTCACTATCCAGTGTGATGACATACTTTATAAGGCCAGGTAAACGGTTTGCGGGCATGCCTGCAACGCTGGAAAATTGTGTGTCAGGATGGCGTAACCAGCTGTTCAGCAACGCCAGCTTGCCCCGTTTGCGTTCATAACCCATCCAGATATCCTGGGAAGCGTTCCATTCAGGCGATCGGTGAAGCAGATAAAAACGCTGACGGCAACATGGGTAGCGCCGGTTGAGTGTTTGTATGTCTGACATCGCCTGGCTTAACAGCGCGCATTGTTCTTTTGTATTCTTAGTTGTTGAGTCAGCGAAATCAGTAACAAGCGCGAAGCAGAGACTATCATCCTGATTGCCAAGCCAGCACACTTCAAGACTGGTGAGGAGCTTGCCAAAACTTTCGCTGCTCGTCAGCATGCAAGGGATGGCCACCAGGGTCGCAGAAGCAACCGGGATCCCGTTGGAAAAATCCATTGCTGGCAGCGGCCGGGGAACGCGAAACCGGGTCGTCGCCTCACTCAGCATATCGCTTACCAGCTGACTCACCGCAATAATCAGGGGCAATGCCAGTAGTATCAACCACAAGGCCATTCCCTGATTCGCGGTTCTGAATAGAATTGCGGCCGTCGCCGCCGTGGTCAAAAGGCTCATGCTCCCCAGCCAGGATAGCAGGGGGAATTTGTTGAAATTGTGCCGCAAACGTTTAAGGCCAGAAGTATTTACTGAAAGGCGACGCTCCAGCTGATGTCGCCCTTCGCCCATCAGATAATAACCAATATGGAATTGTGGCAGGCCGGGTTCTGATTGATCCGACAGCGCCAGTATGCGATTTGCCACTTCCGGCTCACTGAATTGGCTCCCCCTGGCCAAAATCTCAATCACATGGCGATAATGATCGCGGGTATCAAAATGCATGGAGGGGTAAATACCTGCAGGATCTCGGCGTAAAGTCTGCTCCACGACACTAATGTTCTCGGCTAAGTCGGCCCAGTTGGTTTCATTGATCAAGCGTAAACCGGCAATACTGTTGCTGACAGAAAGTTGGCTGGCCGCAAGCTGCTGGTTAAAGCGATGTATCAGCGCCTGGGTAGTAAGGCTTTGTTCGGCAAGCCGATGTTCAATCCAGCTAAGAGGTAGCGCCAGCGCAATGCCATGTCCGTGCAACCGACGAACCATTTCAGCGACAAAGGCACTGCTCAATGGTGGGCGTGCACGCGCCATGTCGGCAATGACCATGATTAAGTCGGCTGGCGCTTTTTCCGCGCATTCGGTCATGCGTGTAATCCACATATCAGCAAGACTGCGTTCCTGCTGAGCCTGAACAACTTCGATGCTCACCCGGCGGAGGTTTTCAATAAGTGCAAGGCGCAGCATGCCGGGTAAAGCCCAGACTTCGCCCAACGTCAACGGAGTCACCTGCTGGTAGGCGTTAATGTAGCTGGTCAGGCTGGCGATATCCCAGCGCCCGTCACCATGCACAATGGCCTCCGTAGCAATATCATAGATACGCGGACAAAGTTGCGGCGAGATGAGGGAGGGAAGACCCTTACCAAAGCTGGGCGGCAAATGCTGACGGACGTTACGAATTTGCTCCTCAATCAGGTAATAATTGTCCAGCAACCACTCCCCTGCAGGCATAATCCCCGACTTTTTACCCTCGTTAAGCGTGTAACAGTTTTGGGTAATGACGGCTTCGTTATCTCCCAGCCGTTTGAGCAGGTAGTACGGCAATTTTTCCGGGGACAATTTGTGGGTATGCGCCAGTTTCTGGCCATAGCGCTCAAGCTGAGGCGTTGAGAACAAATCGGGATGCGGACTGTTTTCAAGCCTTATGTCACTGGACGTAATCGCAGCACATTCGGGTGCTTTTGCCAGGAGATGGGAGGAGCGAAACCATGCCATGGGATTTATTTTCATAGAGTTACTCTAGTGCGACGTTAACGCGCAAGAGCAGTTGAAAAATCAGTTCAGAAACGTTCTCTCAGGATGTGCATAAGGCATCAGGGATTTATCAGCTGCTGGCCCAGGTATTCACTGCAGGATATCTAAGATCGTTAGTCACCCAAGTCAGGCGCTATTGTGGTGAGACAAAAAGGGCTTTACACCCGGGACAAAGCATTGCCTGTTTCAGGCGCACTTTTGAGGCTGGCTGGTCTGAACGTAAACCACAGGCAGGACAGACGACCCTAGACGTACCACTCATGAGCTTCCTTGCGTAACTGAGAAGAGACATGGTGATTAACCCTTCAAGGAATGAGTCCCATACTAACATCAATGCTTAAATTTTAGTCGATTTGTTTTATTTTATTGTTACTGGCCTGACCGTGACCTGATAGAGAACACTGAAGTTTTCCGCTGGCTTAAGCCTGCAATTAACACCAGCTGGTGTCAGGAACGCGCTAATCGGACACAAACTGGCAAAATAGCTCAGGGATGAAAAGCAGCGTTTGCCAGGATGAATATGGCAGCATTGAGAATATTTGCATAGTAAACATCAGCAACTTTAAACGAAGCTGGTCAGACGCGATGCTTTTGCATGATGAATATATTCCTTGCACTGGCGAGGGTTAATGCGATCATTTTTAAACTTAAGCGGCATAACAAATCAGATTAAATAAATATTTAAAACTTTTTTCTAAAAGATGGTGTGGGTAAGCAGATGCCCGGCATGCGTTGAAACGTCACAATCGCCTCAGGGTTGGCGCTCCGGTCGCCAGCCTTAAAAGAAATCAGGTTTACTCTGGAGGGCCTTCTGCCCCCATCTTTCTGGCCTCTATAGTTAAAAAAAGCCGCCGCCGGGCGGCTTACTAATAGAGCTTGAGAGTATCAGCCATTCACTTAATTTTGTATGACTGTTATGTACTAATCAGTCAGGCTTTACAAATATCGACTTGCAGTGTGGGCAGAGCAAAGTTCGTTTTTTACCTATTTTTTTTATCGATTGTTGTGACTCTTTTTCGCATATCGGACAGATAGATGCAGAGGTTATTTCGGTAATTTGGTCCATGATTCGATTGAAGAAGGACATTATGTTTAGCCTTAGAAATGAATAAAACCTACTCTACCATTGCTGGTTTTTTTTGTATTACCAATAAGCGTTTATGGTCTTAATAAATATTTTAACTGGACGGATTTACAGGTTGGTAAACAGTAATATGAGAAACGTCTGCTTCTGGGACAGGGCTGCTGTTGCAGCCCTCAAAAATTAAACTTCAATAGACTCAGATATCTCCAAGGCATCATCCACTTCAATACCGAGATAACGGACTGTACTTTCGAGTTTTTTGTGACCTAACAGTAGCTGGATCACTCGAAGATTCTTCGTTTTTTTATAGATCAGATATGGCTTGGTTCTTCGCATAGAATGCGTACTGTACAGAGTCTCGTCGAGACCTAGCTTATCAATCCATCCATGAAAAATACGGTTATATTGCCTGGTTGAGATATGTCGTGAAGAACCGACGCGGGACTGGAATAGATAGTCGCTACTACGTAGATGAGCCATTTTAATCCACGCGGCTACAGCCTCTCTGGTTCCCTTAGTCAGTTCAAACTGAACGGGGCTTCCTGTTTTTTGCTGCAGCACTGTCGCTCTGCCCGAAACAGAGTGCCCATACGCCACATCAGAAACTTTTAGCTTAACCAGATCACAGCCCCGAAGTTTACTGTCCAGAGCCATGTTAAACAGAGCTAAATCGCGTACTTTTCCTTCCAGCTCAAGTCTGATACGGATTCCCCAGATATGAGAGATCTGAAGAGGCCGTTTCTGGCCAATAAGACGGCCCTTGTTACATGGGAATGTTGTCATGCTCAATCTCCTTTGGGTTAAGAGATGTGATTATGGTCGTCCAATATGAGCGAAAAGCAGATGTTGACAGAACCTTTCCTATGCTGGCGTTTTATGTTTTCCTTCGCTTAACCATCTGAACGAGTACTCCGCTATGAAAATCTACTGGACCTACAAAAGTATCCCCGAACTTGAAGAGTTATCTAGGCGGGAGCGTGGAAGGCGTTGGCGGAGCGCGTATAAATCGGCTTTCCGGCACTGGCAGACCTGGGGTGGTCTCGTTCTCTGCGGAGTCCTAGCTGGCGCGGGTGCGCACTTTGGCGGCATAATCGGCGCCGTAATATCAGGTGGGGTGGGCGGATTTATTTACAGTCACATCGTGACACTCGTTGTCCTGAAACATTATCGTCACCGGCTAAAGGACGAAGCCAACTAATCTTTGAAGCGTTTAAGGCTGCCAGACTCAGCAAGTTACACATGACGGGTCTTCGTTCATGCGTCTCAGTGTATGCCTCGTGGTAGCAAATAATCGTCATCCCGCTGCGCCACACGGGTCCCCCACAGCGATGAGGGCAAAAGGTCTGCGGCACGCCAATAACGCTGGCACTGCTCAGTCGCAGTGATTTTACGGTTGCTGAAGCGCGCAGTGATGTTGAAACGTGCACACCCCCTCTTTCCGCTGACCGTGAGAAATCCTGGTTGTCAAAGCGGGCGCCTTATTGCGCTAACCGCATACAGGCAATCACGCGACTGGCATAAAGCAGGCCTGCAACTGCGTAGTCCGCTATGAGCGACGAGCGGACAGAGTTTTAACAGGGGTATGGATTAAATTCGTAGTTGATTTTTTAAATTAAATATATATGATTGACTAATCACTCATCTAAGGTTCCATCATGGCACGTCCCCTTGACGAAACAAAACGCAGAGCAATTCTCGACGCCGCATTACGCATCATCTCCGGGGAGGGACTTAGCGCAACTACGGCTCAGATAGCACGTGAAGCAGGTGTTTCAGCAGGGTCTTTGTTCACTTATTTTCCCGATAAAAACACGCTGTTAAACCAGCTCTATCTGACCATCAAAACAGAAGTGGCTGCTGCACTGATGCAGGATTTTCCACTTCAGGCAAACATAAGAGACAGGGCTTTCCATGTCTGGTCTGCCTATATTGGCTGGGCATGTCGTTGCCCGCAGGAGCGTGCGACACTCCAGCAACTGACGGTTTCACGTGTGGTTACTGCGGACGTGCGTGAGCAATCTGCTATGCTTTTTGAAGCAACTAATGTCATGCTCAGAGAGCTGAGTTCAGCGGGTATTTGTGATGATGTTGATTTTGTCACAACAGTCCTTGCGTCTCTTGCAGAGGCAACGGCTGACTTTGCTATGCGTAGCCCTGAACAATCGAATAAGTTTATCGAAAAAGGCTTTGAGATGTTTTACAGGGCAACAGGCATTTAGCTTGCCTTTTTAAACTTTAAATGACTGACCAGTTAATCATTTAATGGTTTCTTTATCGGCCCTGAGTGTTAACAACAACTGAGCGCTTCGCTCATCAAACTGCCATTATCAGGAGAAGTGTAATGACTAATCAGGTAGCTCTAATCACCGGTGGCGCAAGCGGCATTGGTAAAGCAACGGCTCTTAAACTCGCAGCGAAGGGGATTACTGTCGTTATAAGTGGCCGGAATGCTGAGCGAGGCCGCGAGGCTGTTGCGGCGATTCAGGCTGTTGCAGCAAACGAGGCTGTGGTGAGATTTATCCAGACCGATGTGACCAGTGAGAACGAGGTTAAGTCCTTAATCGGGCATGTCGTTCAGGAATTTGGACGCCTGGATATGGCCGTTAACAATGCAGGGATATCTGTCGAGACGACGACTATCCCGCAATCTGAAAGTACAAAATTCAGTGCAATGATCGATACTAACGTTCTGGGACTTTATTACTGCATGAAGTATGAACTTCAGCAGATGGTAAAACAGGGGCATGGCTCAATAGTTAATCTTGCTTCCATTGCCGGTCTGAATGGCATGCCGTGGGCCGGGACTTATGCTGCCACCAAACATGCCGTTGCAGGGCTGACAAAATCTGCTGCACTTGACCATGCCACTCAGAGTATCCGCATAAACGGTGTGGCACCGGGAGCCACCAAAACAGATATCATTGCCGCTCAGCTGGATGGTAATGATGAAAATTATAATGAAGACGTTATCAGCGCCATGCATCCGATGAATCGCCTCGGCAAACCAGAAGAGATCGCAAATGGGATTGCCTGGTTACTTTCAGACGAGGCAAGCTTTGTTACGGGCCATATTCTGAATATCGACGGTGGCTTTCAGGCGAAGTAATTCCGACAGAGGGCCGGGGAACCCCGGCCAGTCAGGAGTCAGGAAGTGAACATTTTGATTTATGGCGCGTCCGGAATGGTTGGTCAGGGTGTATTACGTGAGTGTCTGCAGGCTGAGGATGTTGAATCAGTCACCATTGCAGGGCGCTCAGTATCACCCTATCAGCACCCAAAGCTCAGGCAGATTGTTATGTCAGATATTGCCGAAGCATGGGGCGATAGCTCATCACAATTTGATGCCTGTTTTTTTTGCCTTGGCGTGAGCGCATCAGGTATGACAGAGGACCAGTACAGTAAGATAACCTTTGATTTAACACTGAATATTGCCAGAAGACTGGCTGAGTCAAACCGGAAAATGACATTTATATATGTCTCAGGAGCTGGCACAGATAGTACTGGAAAAGGGAGGGTGATGTGGGCCAGGGTAAAAGGAAAAACGGAAAATGCTCTGCTGGCACTGGGTTTTGATTCAGCCTTAATGTTTCGCCCTGCTGTCATCCAGCCTCTTAACGGTATTGAATCTAAAACATCCAGCTATCGCCTGTTTTACCGGCTTGCAGCCCCCTTTTTTCCTGTCCTCAGATTTATATTCCTCCGGTCAATTTTAACTACCGGTGAGATGGGCAATGCTATGCTGAACGCCGTCCGGTATGGTTCCAGCAAAAATATTCTTGAAATGGCTGATATAAGTTTATTGGCAAAAAAGCGGCACCACGAATGACTTCAGGATATTCATACTGACTGGCACTGGTCCGTAACTGGCACATAACGAACTGACGTCTGGCCGGGGTCCGCTATGAGCGAAAAGCGGCCGTCAAATGTACGATGACAGTGTAGTTTTGCCAAAATAGACATAACATACCTATCGCACATGCAGGCGACAGGCAAAAAACCGCCATCTGAGTGGGTCAACTGCGGAAGCAGCCGGGGAGAAAAGGTTATGCATCCCGGAAAATCCGGCGTTCAGCGAACGCTGTCACCTGTAAGCCTTGCTAAAAAAAAGCGAACGGCACAAACCATGTGCTGCCGATCACGTAACGCCGAGAGAAGAATAAAAAAACCGCCGTGCAGGCGGTTCAAAGAGGTATTCAGTGGCTTTTGCTCTTATCGTGGCCGGTCGGAGCAGCCGCCGTTTGAGCTTAATGATAAAAGGCATCGGCAAGATAGCAAGCGTATCTCGGGCCGCGTTCCGGACGGATCCCACGGTATCTGCAGGATAAATAACCCGCTTTAGGCAAAAAAAAACCGCAGGGGGCCGAAGACGTGCAGTGGCTGAAAACTCCTGAATCCCTGGCCTGGTGTTGGCTTGCCGCTTATCTTGAATCTACTATGTGTAGTATCGATAGTAGCTTAGAAAACTACAACATATTGTATCTGCGACAGCTCGTTGCGGTCCGACATTCAGAGTTATAGGGGTTTTACCAACCAGCGGAAGATTAAGAGTACTAATGAGGGGGCCATTATTCTGAATCAATCGTAACCAATTTTATATCACCTATAATTTTCAGGAGTGTACAGCATAAAATCAACCTTTCCTGACTTATATTCATCAGGCTGCTCACCCATTTCAAGATAATGTAGCGCCAGTGTTATTGCCAGCTGAGCATGCCTCAACGTATTTTGATCTATGGTCAATGTCAGTACTCGTTGTTCGAGTAATTGCCGTGTTGTATTGTAAAGTTCATGAGTGACGTAAACTACTTTACCTCTAAGATTATAATCATTCAAAATCTCACTAACCTGAGTGTTACCCATGCCTGTATTATAAATTCCGACAATATCTTTATCAGATGCAAGTGTTCTGTTTAATAAAAGACTGATAAGCTCCCGTTCATCCTGACTGTAAATAGGTTCGCGCACATTGATTTTAGGATAAAATTTCTGCATTACTGAAATAAAACCATCGACACGCTGACGATGGACTGCGTATTGCGTACGGCCGCTAATTATCACCACGTCCCCATGTGATGGTAGCATACCACCAAGTACAAAGCCTGATGTACGGCCTGCGCTATATTGATCAATTCCTACGTGGCACAATCTATCAGATCCTGGTAAATCTGCCACAAGGGTTATTACCGGGACACCGCGAGATTTACACAGGGTCAGCATTTCATAAATAAGTGGGCTCTCATGTGCAAATATAATCAAAGCGTCCATTTTTTTACTGCTGGCTTCAATGTGTTTTGCCATTTTTTCCGGAGAAGCTTCAGAGAATAAAGTTTTATGAAGTGTTATTCTGCGATAGCCTAAGTTATCAGCCAGCATGGAAAAATCTTTAGCAAGCTGTTCGAAAAAAAAAGATTTATTACTGCTCAACAGGACCTCAAGCTGCCAGGAGGGTCTATGCTTTTCCGGCAGAATACGCTTAAGTCCCGCATCACGGGCGGCCTTGAGTATTAGATTCTCCATGGCCGGCGATACTCCACCCCGATCATTAAGCACCCGATCAACTGTTGCAACACCTACACCTATTTTCTTTGCAAACTCAGCAATAGTTAATTTTTTCATATTTTATCGTATTTACTTTAACAGGTTTCGTCACTATCAAACTATAGTAAGTAATCTATAACACTGCCAGCGTTACAATCTTAACTTCAATTTATATTCTTTTCACATAAAAGACAAATAAATTTCGCTTAAAATTAAGAGTAACACTCCAACAAAACTCTACTTTAAGAAATACATAAAACTTACTCGCATAAAAATTAACTTGAACTTATAGAACTTTTTCAAAAGCAATGCTGCGAGACATCGCATTCCTTACGAACAAATCAGCCTACTCTAAGTTTGACCAAAATGGCATTTAATTTTTAACAGAATCATATCATTAAAAAATGAGTAGAATTATTTGCCACAATAAATAATGGCAATATTTAAAGTATTATTCACTCTGGATTTTTGACGCGATTTAAATATAGACCCTTTTTTCATGCAACAAATAGATGCATATGAAAAACATTAATATTCAGCCTTACCATGTCAATCAGCTTTTATATTAGATTATACTTAATAATAGTTTGATAGGATAAAATTTTACTCTCTACGAAAGTTTTCAGCCGGCGTAAGGAACTAACAGCATGAGTGAGTTAAATTGAAGATGTTAACAGCAATAGATGCTAACCATAATGTTCACTGCCTGAGTCAGCAGAGCCCGTCAGGAACCCGGACTCAGCAAAGTTATTAAAAGCTTAGTTATTTTTATAGCTCTGAGCCCGTGTTAAACAGGGGATTCACCTAATATCCAGTTAGGCCCGGTATCAGGAAAGCCTGCCGGATAGCGGCTCGCGGCATTATATGACTGAATCCATCCGGGATAACGTGTACCCGGATGACTGACCTTGTCCAGCATTTCTTTTTCCTCCTCGCTGAGATTAACAGACAGCGCGCTAAGGTTATCTCTGAGCTGATGCACATTGCGCACACCCGCTATGACGCTCGTCACCTGCTTAGAAGACAGCAGCCAGGCTATTGCGATGCTGGCAGGAGTAGTGCGGTGTTTTTCAGAAATTGTTTTGAGAACATCCACGATGTCCCATGCCAGGCTTTTATCAACGGGTGGAAATTCAATTTTTGCGCGTCTTGCAGAGGCCTCATGACTACCACTGCGGTCAAATTTGCCTGAAAGCAGGCCTCCTGCAAGAGGGCTCCAGCATAACAGTCCGGTTTGGCTATCCTTAATTGCCGCAAGGAGTTCATGTTCAATGTCGCGGCAGGCCAGTGAATAAAAAGACTGTACGCTGGCAAATTTCTCCAGCTTATGTTCACCTGAAATACCCAAAGCTTTGGCAATCTGCCAGCCGGCATAATTCGAACAGCCTATATAGCGAACCTTGCCCTGACGCACCATGTCGTCCAGTGTCCGCAGAACCTCTTCAATCGGTGTTACGGTATCAAAATTGTGGACCTGATAAAGGTCAATGTGATCGGTCTTAAGCCTTTTAAGGCTGGCTTCCAGCGCCTGCATAAGGTGATAGCGCGACTGCCCTGCATCGTTTGCGCCCGCATTCATTCTGCTGTGCGCTTTTGTTGCAAGAAAAACCTGACTGCGTCGCTGTGCCAGCACTTCGCCCAGCACGCTTTCAGAGCCCCCCATACCGTAGATATCCGCGGTATCAATAAAATTGATGCCGGCGTCCAGCGCCTCACCAACGATAATGTCCGCCTCTTTGCCCGTCAGGCGGCCGATGGCATTACCGGCGGCATTATCCGCCCCGCCAAATGTCATCGTCCCGAGACAAATGCGTGAAACATAAATCCCAGTTTTACCCAGTTCTGCGTATTTCATTTTGTTTTCTCCGTTAAGCTTCAAATGATAATGACGCAGACAAACGCTTTCTTTTATTATAGAAATCCCTTTTTTATTATTCATTCGTCCAGGAAGTTATGGATCCGTTGTCTGATATTCTTTCACTTCTGAAGGCAGAGGCCATCCTTACGGCCCGTATGGAAGCACGTGGCCCCTGGGCAATGCGGTTTCCCTCTTATAAACACATTAAGTTCGGCACTGTGCTTGAGGGGAATTTCTGGCTTTGGATGGACGGAATGCAGCCTCTGCTGCTTGAAAAAGGGGACTTCTATCTTCTGACTTCGGGTGACGCTTACTGCTGTGGCTCAAGTCCGGCATTGATGGTAAGTGACGGACGGCAGATATTCTCTTCTCACCGTGAAGCGGATGGTGTGGTCCGCTACGGACAGGGAGAACTTATCAGTGAGGGGATTGGGGGGAGATTCGTATTTGAGGAGGCTTCCAGCCCGCTGCTTTTAAAACATCTGCCTCAGGTGCTGGTTTCACGACGAGAGGAAAGTTCTTCTCCTGCACTCACCGCCCTTATCACTTTGCTTTCGCATGAAACATCAGCGCTTCGTCCCGGACACGACATTGTGGCCAGTAGCATGGCAATACTTGTTCTGGTGCAGATGCTGAGGGAATACTTAGAGATTAATCAGAAAGGGACATCCTGGCTGAATGCCCTCGGTGACAGGAAAATAGGACCCGCACTGACACTGATACATTCTTCTCCATCTGCAGACTGGACGCTGGCAAGTCTGTCTGCAAAATCGGCTATGTCCCGCAGTGCGTTCGCCAGTAGGTTTCACAAGCTTACCGGTTCAACGCCCGGGAATTATCTGACGTCATGGCGAATGGAGCTGGCATGCGCTGAACTCAGGAAACATCACTTGAGTATTACTGAAATAGCCAGATTAACCGGATATAAATCTGTTCCCTCTTTTTCTCTGGCCTTCAAACGTCATACCGGAAGAACGCCAGGAGGCTATCGTAATCTGCATAAGAACTGTTAACAGGCCACTCCGATAATTGTCTTTTTAATGCATATGCATAATTATCAAAAATTTATCGCAGTATTCAAATATACAATGTCCGCTTCTGGCACTAAGCGTACAGGCTGACTGAGCTGATGGTCCGCTTTGAGCGAAGAGCGGACATTTACTGATGAGAACTAAATATTAGATATAAAGTCCCGAGCACGAATCCCGGAACCTGCAGCAGGCCTGCTGAACCTCTGCGTTTCCCTGCAAAATCGTGATACAGTATGCGGCGGATTTTCTTATCGCGAATTTCACTGCCTTACTTTCCTTCCCGGCTCCGCTGGCCAGGTTTCGGGATTTTTTTCAGCCATCCGGGATGTTTGCCCCGGATGGCTGCCCCGGAACGCACCTTCTGTATCACGACCACGCCCCTGCGCTTCAGGCACCAGATAGCGGACGCCGGCAGCGGCGCGCCCGTTTTCAGGGCAAAAAAAACCGCCCAGAAGGCGGTACAAAGAGGAATACTGTGACTCTTGCTTTTATCGCGGTCAGCCGGAGCCGCCGGCCGGTCTTAATCATAGAAAAGATCGCCACGACAACAAGCGTAAGCGGGGAAAAACGCGATCTTATACCGGGGCACCTCTGCCGGCACGGCTGAGCCAGAGGCCTGACTCGCCGGGATTCTGCCCGTAAAAACCCGCCATCTTTAGCGGGCTGAACAATCAACTCTCGTTCACAGGTTACGGCAAACGTGCCGGCTCCAGCAGGGAAGCGACACCCCTTCAGCATGGAAGAAAAATACAGTTTCGCAAGCAGGTATACTCCGTAGACGGCAAAAAAATGGCTCCTCCAGGACAGGAGGAGCCAGAAGCAAATCAGATACGAAAATAATCAGTTTATGTCTCCCTTCGTGAGGCACACTATGATTATCGGCACACACCGCCAGGACATTAGGCAGCCTGTGTTTTTTCTACTTACCTGCCAGGCATCACATGCTTAGCACAACAGTGCTTATTTGCATTATTGGTCTGTCAGCAGAGCAGTAATGTCCGCTTCTGGCACAAAGTGGACATGAATCATGTATAAAATTCGTTAAGAGAGAAGTTGATATTAACCATCTTTCCTACCTCTTATGAGGTAATTGCTAACATCAGTATTTTCTAATTACTCGGTAACAGGTTAGACCTTGTTGCGATTCAATCTAAATATTCTCTTTCTTACGCCTGCTATAAAGTTAATGAATAGTTAACCGATAATGATGATTAAGATGCTTTTAATCTGCATTATTTTTGTTCTTATAAAAATTAATTCAGCAGGATGTAAAAATGAGTAATATTCTTAACAATATTAATCTTACCGCTAAGTTTGCAATTCTGGGCTTGTTTTGCCTTGTTCTTTTTTCAGTTCCTACCGTGCTTTTTGTGTCAGAAGGTAATAAATATATTCAGGACAAGCAGAAAGAAGTAACAGGAGTGCCTGCTGAAAACAAAATCCTTGCCCTGTTGAATCTGATACAGCGCCATCGCGCTGAAACAGCCCTCGCTATTGCGCAAAAAAATCCTGCCACCTCATCGCGTCTAAGTGTTAGAGATGACATTGTTACTATCACCGATGCCATCAAGAAAGAGATGGCGCAGACAGAAGGCAGTGCGGGTTTAATCGAAAAAATCAATGGGGTGCGTGCACAGTGGGACGCGCTGCAGCAGGACATTGATGCTTTGAAACTGGATCAAACGACCAGCCTTGACGCACATGCGCAACTCATCCGCAAACTTCTTAACACAAACCGCGACGTGCTGGATTTTTACGGTTTGTCGCTTGATTCAGATATCAGTACGTACCGCCTGATTACCAGCAATTTCTCATCATTGCCTGAGCTTACCGAAAGTCTGGGTAAAATTCGTGCGTTCGGGACTTCACTGCTTGCCAGGAAAGAAGCTGTTAATGAGGCTGACTCTGTCCGTATGGAATCATTAATCAGCACGGGTGCCTATAATCTGGATATGTTTGCTCAGGACTCAGAGAAGCTTTTTTCGTCTGATACAGGGCTGAAGCAGAAATTCAGTGCCGATGCAGACGCGGCCGTACAGGAAGCCAAAAATGCCCTGAAAACTGCAGGGGCGTTATTTATTAGCCGCAGTATGACGAATCAGAATCCTCAGGACTATGCCGCAATTTTTACCAGCGCGATTAACAGATTCAGCACCTACGCGATTGCGGGCGGTAATGAACTGAATGACATGCTGAACCAGCAGATTACGGACCACCGGAATGCACAGTATGGTTTGCTGAGCGTTCTTCTCTTTATGGTCCTGCTTTCTGTCTTTTTCGCATTGATCATTATCCGTTCTGTTACACGACCTATCGGTGCCGCGTCAAAGCTTGCGCTTGAAGTAGCAGAAGGCGATCTGACAGCATCTTTTTCCGTGACAGGACGCAATGAAACAGCCGGTCTGCTTAAGGCATTACTGCAGATGAGTCAGCGCCTGACGGTGACGGTAGAAAACATTAAATCTAATGCCGTCACCATTGCCACCTCATCTGAGGAGATTGCCCGCGGTAACGGCGATCTTTCTGCGAGGACGGAAGAACAGGCTGCATCACTGGCTGAAACAGCCGCCAGTATGGAACAGCTCTCTTCGATCATCGGCAACAATGCTGAAAACACCCGCCATGCTGCAGAAATGGCCAGCTCGGCTACCAGCGCGGCATTGCGTGGCGGTCAGGCAATGGAATCAGTGCTGGGTTCCATGGAGAAAATCAGCAGCAGTGCAGGGCAGATTAAGGAAATCATTTCTGTCATTGATGGGATTGCGTTTCAGACGAATATTCTCGCGTTAAACGCGGCTGTTGAAGCTGCCCGGGCCGGCGAGCACGGTAAAGGCTTTGCCGTTGTTGCGGCGGAAGTCAGGTCGCTGGCACAGCGCTCGGCTGGCGCGGCGAAAGAAATTAAAGGACTGATCGAAAAGTCTGTGGAAAATGCTGAGCAGGGCATTTCGATGGCCCGGGATGCAGGTGAAAAAGTGAAGGAGAGTATGGATGCGATTGAACAGACAGCACAGCTGGTGAGAGAAATTTCATCTTCTTCAGAAGAGCAAAGTGCAGGCGTATCGCAGATAAATATTGCCGTTACTCAGATGGATCAGGTCACACAGCAGAATGCCGTGCTCGTTGAAGAGTCAGCATCGTCTGCTGATGAACTTGCAAGTCGAGCCGCTAATCTGAGGGACGCTGTTAGCGTGTTCCGCACAAACGCTGGTTAAAATTTCCGTTAAGTGCTTCTTTTATATGTCTGTAAACGGCGTGCTGTCGGCGCATTTCTGAGGTCTGTCATCTCAGTAACAGTATCTCATAAGCCATCCTACGGGATGGCTTAATTCCTTCCTTACGTAACTTTGGCACAAAGCGGACATACGTGCTGCAAGGTCCGCTT
Source organism: Erwinia sp. (assembly GCF_031978025.1). Classification (NCBI taxonomy): domain Bacteria; kingdom Pseudomonadati; phylum Pseudomonadota; class Gammaproteobacteria; order Enterobacterales; family Erwiniaceae; genus Erwinia; species Erwinia sp. Next base: position 11,733 of record NZ_DALZCD010000005.1, on the reverse strand, counting down.
TGAGCGAGGAGCGGACATTCCGTTTGCAACAGGCGTCAAGAGCGCATCGGAATGAAAGGGCCAATCAGATTCTTACCAATCAGAAGCGACGAAGATCTTTAATGGCTAATTCCTCAAATGACCTGCTAAAAAATTGTATTTATGGGTTGATTACTTACTGGCGTATAAGCATGCGTACCTGCTTGCCGCGATAGTTAACATAACCTTGAAACTGGAAACCAAAACGCTCAGCCAGATAATTTGAACGTTTATTTTCTTCGTCAATGATACAACATACTGGGGATGAAAATGTCTGGTCGGCCCATAGTAAAACTGCGGCCAGTGCTTCAGACGCATAACCTTTGCCACGAACCTCAGGAACCAACGTCCATCCAGCTTCAGGGTATTTTAACTCAGGTGTGATATCACGATGAGCATCCTGGAAACCAAACGAACCAGCATAACGACCTGTTGTTTTCTCAAACACTGCCCAATAGCCATACCCTAACGCATGCCAGTGCCCGATATAACGTAATAAGCGGGTCCAAACCATTTCTGCTGTTGGATTTTCACCGCCATTGATTTTAGCCATTTCAGGAGTGCTCCAGCACGCCATAAGCGTTGGAAACTCATCGAGCGTAAATTGTTTTAAAATCAGTCGTTCTGTTTCAAGTCGAGGCGCTTGCTGAACAGTCATCACTTCTCCTAGTTTTAGCATACTTGATGCGGCTGTTTTACCACCATGCACGTTTCTTCTTTCACGGGCAATGAAACTTTACCAGGGTCCGCTTCTGGCACATAGCGGACTTGTAACAAGGTAGACTTTCTGAGAGCGCATAGTGGAGATTTGCAAGGAATCACTGGCATCATAAAGTTTTAATCAACGTGAAGCTGCCCAGTGATCTTCGTCTCGGATTTTTCAAATATCAACAGCTTACTGCCTTATGCAGACGCACAGTCACGTGCAAAGCCGGGCATTTCATCATCAAGCGCCTGCAGTGCTAACTGCCGCTGACTTCCAGTGCTGTTCACTAAGTTAAAACACAAGATGTGTGTCTTTTTCACACCATTCAAGACATGCTTGTTTTATATAAAAAGGCTGATGTAAGGGTTTTCAAATTCTGATCATTGCGTTGTTTACCGTTTGACGATTTTGATCATTATCCAGTGATCAGAATTCATGATCGTATTCTTCAGCGATTGCCTTGAACAATCACATCCAGGGTTTAATCAACATTGGGTCAAAAAGCCCGATGGGAAAGTTAAACAGATACTGGCGGGCCGTAGTAACGTTCAAACCGTAAAAATCCGCATATTCTCTGACGTTACAATGCCTCAGCCATGCATCACTGTAGTAGTTATCAAAATGCTGACCCCAAATATTACTCATTGGCTGTCGCGACAACTGACGATGCGCTGTACGTTGAGGAAGCTGATGCTCAGAAATGTATTCCTGAACCGTAAGCCGCTGCTGGTGGAACTGCCGACGATGATAAACCCAGAACAGCACACGAATTGCCGCGCCACCGCATTTATGCAAATGGTCATACATCACACGTTGAGGGAGCTCATGCGCTTGTGCATATTGCTGCTGCGTTATGCCATTTAATATTGCTTCACGACGATAATTTTGTTTATGGTAAGCCCACTGGATGCGCCACGTATCGCTCCAGAAGTTGTAGTCCTTGTAATGCACGTCGTACTCAATGGCAGGCAGTAGGAAACGCTCAAACAACTCATCAAGCGTTGCAGGCAGAGCATGCAGATGCTGCTTTCTTTGCAGCCGCTGTTTATCAGTCAGCGGCGCAATTTCATAACCGGTTAGCCAGTCTATTCCGCCTGCATAAGTCTTCATCTTACGATTAAGAGAGTAGGGCATCGCAATTTTTGCATTGTACTCCTCCTTTATCTTTTCCATCTTTACCAGTCTTCATAGGTGCTTATAGCCAGCGTGCTAAAAGCCACGGATTAATTAAATTAGCCGGGTAGTTACACAAATAGCGGCTTGCAGTAGACGGATTTAGGTAATACCAGCGGCAATACTGTGAAACGCTGATATTGCATGGCCAGTAATAGCGGTAGTAGCGCTCAAAATGACGGTGCCAGTGAGGGCTGAGTTGAGCGCATGCCAGAATGCTATTACCGTCACGCAGGCGGCCCCTGATTTTACTAAAACGCTGTAGCGCTCGTCTGAGCGCCTTCATTGGCAGTAAGGCAGCATCATCCAATCGTTGGCTATCTTTCATAGGCAGTGTCGCAGGCTTACCAGCAGAAGGCTCTGCGGGAGTGAAAAGCGAATCCAGCTTTCCTGGAAGAGGGCAATGCGCTTGTGCCCGATCAAAATGGGCAATCTGAGTACGTAATTGCGCAGTTTTAGTGTGTTTGGCATTTTTTAAAAACGGGTAATGCCGAGTGCCGGAACGCGCAATGTCTTTAGCAATTCCTTCTTTAGAGTGTTGCTTAGCAAAGTAACTCACCCGCAGTAACAATGCGGTCATGGCCTCAGTGTCATTCTTTCGAATTAAATAGTAACCATGCTTTGGAAACCAGACCGTTCCGCCCGTTGCTATTTTCCAGCAACTCTCCACCAGCTTGTTAATTTTAAGAGGATGACGCACGCAGTTACCATCAACCATCAACAGGTAATGATAATGCTGTGCTGGTGCCTGATTCTGTTCTCTGACCCAAAACACTCGGGCAAAGCTTTTGGGATACTCCTTCCTTAGAGCAGGAACCAATAGCTGATGAAAGCGGGTAATAACACGGTTATCAGGCGTGTACTGAGGCAGATGAAAATCATAACGGATTGCCAGAAAGCGAGAGCAACTGACATAGGTTCTATCAACTGCCTTGAACAAAGAATTCATGATCTTCACATCCTGCTGACACTCTTCAGGCATGACTGGCCAGAGAACATCGTCATACAGAAACTCGCCTTTAGTCCGGATATCCGGATAAACCGTACTGCGCGCAATATTATTAATTACCGGTTCCTGATGGGCTGAATCCATACTTCCATTTTTGATGTTTATCATAGGGTTACGGCTGTATCAGAATCACGGATTGATAACGATTTGATGCGCTGGTTGTTTCATATGGTTGCATCAGCAGATAAAAAGAAAGGCTGGAAATTCCAGCCCTGCTTAGAGGTTTAGCAGCAGTTATCGAGCCACTGTTCATATTGCGTGACTGTCCAGCCCATAGTTCTGCCTGCACGCTTTTTTGGCGCAGGAAATTCACCGCTGATTACCCAGCGATAAAGGGTGGTTCGGCTGCAATTCAGGAGGTCAAGCATCTCACAAATACGGATCAGACGTTGAGGGCCCGGAAGGTGGCTGATAGTCGTTGATAAAGAATTGATGTGTTTCATGTTTAATCTCTCGGTAGCGAATCAATATGAAACGTATCTTAAAAACCGAGAGGGTTTATGTCGTGGATACCTTAGAAAGATACCTTGGTGACCTTTGTTATCCTACTGATTAAGAAGATTTAATTTTCTTGTTTTTTGCATCTGTCTCTTTTCAACCCGCAACTGATGAAGATCAGTCACGTCGCGTTCAAGCAGGCTAATCGCTTCCCGAAGAATTTTCAGGCATTGCTCTTCACTCATTGGAAAACACCCTTCCGCTGGCCAGAATAGCGGGATTTTATTTTCGACCAACCTCAAAAGCTCCGGTGCTTTTGGCAGTAAATCCTTTGCAGAGGTGAGTCTGTTTTTGTCGTACAAACTGGCTATAACAGCGATGAAAAACTCTTCCCGTTTAGCTGCATAAGTTTCGGCTTTCTCTATAGGGGCAGCCAGACGTTTTTCCAGCGCCTCAATTTTTTCTTTAAGTGACAGATTTTCAGCTTTCAAGTCCAAGGTATCTTGTTCAAACATCGGTGCTTCTGGCCTTGCAGTATCAAGCGGAACTCCAAGCGCGTCAGAAATTTCTGTCCGCAGAAAACCACAATCAGCCAGCTTATCAGTATTCATGACATCATCACTTACCGCCCGCAGTGCCGCCTCGGCATCAGGATAATAGTCAGGAGCACCTATGTTTGGCGCGCCATGTTTATCCAAGAGCTGGTATGGGGCAACGGGTGGAGTGTCATACCAGCTTTCATATCTGAACCAATACAGCGAAGGCTGATGCTCTGAACGTCGATACTTTTTCAGCACTAAAAGGCACAGGGCGTTGTAGCTCTGATCTGGATAACGCTGTTTGATCTGTTCAAAAAGAGTTTTAACACTGATAAAGCGTTCTGTATCTGACCGGCGCGCGAGCTGTTCATTGCGCAATTGCTGAATGGAATCGTCGAAACTCATGGCTAGTTTTTGTCCTGCAATCCTGGAATGGTTCAGATAAGGCTGTCTTAATGATTGAATCCGGATGGCTGTCAGGCTTTTCGAAAAAGGAAATCAGGTTTCTGGCAACTGTCCAGCCAGACATTTAAACCCACACTACTTACGTCACCCAGCCATTCTCTTACGTCACCCACTACATCACCTGATTCGCACCCAAAGAAAAAGGAGTCAGACGATTTCTCATCTAACTCCTTGTTTTATTTGGTGGCCCCTGCTGGGCTTGAACCAGCGACCAAGCGATTATGAGTCGCGTGCTCTAACCAACTGAGCTAAGGGGCCTGTGGCGCAGGATTATAAAGTAACTTGCGGATGCAATCCAGCGGTCCCCCACTGTTTGTCTGTTTTTTAGGCATCAGGTTAAATTCAGGAAATGTTTGAATAACAAACTATTATCCTGCATGGACATCTGGCTGCCGTGCAGCATGCACTGGCCAGGATTGTTTTTGGTCCATTAACCTGACTAATCTGTGCCTCGACCTTCTCCGGTAAAGCGCCAATCCTCTGAAACTGAGGCTAGTCACCGGCCTGAATAAAAGGAGGATGGTAAATAGCAGTGCTCCAGTAACGGCTACTGGCATGCTTCTCGGCCAGCCAGCCCTGCTTACGCAGCTGCCGGGCGATCAGTTTATTCATAATACCGTGTCCGGCCAGCAGGACGTTGCCCTGTGCCGATAACGCAATTAGCCTGTCAGCAGCCCGCTGCGCTCGCTGTTCCGCCTGTTGGTAAGACTCCACCGTGCCGGCATAGCCGCCCAGCCACATCAGGCGCAGGATCATAAGCCAGAAGGCGGGGGGGAGATGAGGAGAGGGCAGCCGTATTACAGGCAGTGAAACCTCACTGAATAGCGGATCGATAGCAGCCGCTTCCAGCCCCAGCTTCTCCAGCGAAGAGCGTGCGCGGGGCAGCGGGCTGGTCACAATATATTCCGCCGTAGCGGCTACCTCACGGCATCTGTCTGGCGGCATATCCCCCACCCGCGACATATCGTAGGCCTCGCACCAGGCTTCCATAGCCAGCGCGGGCAAACGACCGCTTTGAGCATAATCGGGCTTACCGTGGCGCATCAGAATAATAGTCATGGTTTTCCTCAAAAGGTTACGCCAGAAACGACCAAACCCTGAAAAGTACAGGCCTGTCGATCCTCAACCTGTCATCAGGCTGTCATTCTTCACCGATAGAGTACAGCCGCTTATCGCTGCGTAAAAAACTTCTTAAGTAAACGCTGTGCATGATTTTTGGCAAAACGGCGGCCAGGTAAAATATAACGTAAATTAACTTTATGATTTAAAAGAAATTATATTATCTCTTTGCCTGATGAATGTGAAGTGTAGCTAATTTGTTTTGCTCGGTATCTTGATTTATCTACGCGCGTAGATACAATGGTGGCGCGTTGAAAATTCACGGTGGCGAGACTTGTCTGTCCAGTGAAGGTCAAATTTACTTTACGTTTTAAACGACTGACACCTTAAGTCAGCGGACGGAAAGTAAACAAAACGAAGTCCAACACCAGGGAACCCGTTACTGACCTTTCATTATGGCTCAGCAAAAGCATGTCTTGACTGGCGGATTACCCACGTAGCAGGTAGCCAGGGAAGGCGATTCAACCCTCCTCACATCAGGGAATTTTTCATGTTGACACAAAGCACCCGGCAGGACGCTGTTTCCGCAGCGGATGCTAGCCTCACCACAGCAGAAGGGCGTAAGGATTTCTGGCGGGCGACGTTCTCCTGCTGGCTCGGCACGGCAATGGAATATGCGGACTTTGCGCTTTACGGGCTGGCGGCCGGCATTATTTTCGGCGACGTATTTTTCCCCAATGCCACTCCGGCAACCGCTCTGCTGTCAAGCTTTGCCACCTGGTCGGTAGGCTTTATTGCCCGTCCCATCGGCGCGCTGTTTTTTGGCTGGCTGGGCGATCGCAAGGGCCGCAAGATCGTCATGGTCACCACCATCATTTTGATGGGCCTCTCTACCACCCTGATTGGACTGATCCCCGGCTACGCCACCATTGGCTTTTGGGCGCCGGTCTGTCTGGTCATTTTACGCTTTACTCAGGGGCTTGGTGCCGGTGCGGAACTCTCCGGCGGCACGGTGATGCTGGGAGAATACGCGCCAGCCAAAAAGCGCGGTCTGGTCTCCTCGATTATTGCGTTGGGATCAAACAGCGGCACGCTAATCGCTTCCCTGGTCTGGTTGGCGGTGGTGCAGATGGATCAGGAACAGTTACAGGCGTGGGGCTGGCGAGTGCCTTTTCTGTGCAGCTCGCTGATTGCGCTGCTGGCGCTGTGGATCCGACGCAACCTGAAAGAAACGCCGGTATTTGAACGTAAAAATGCGGAGATGCAGGCGGCCCGTGAAGGGCAATCCCCGTATCAGCCGGAAGTCGCTCGCCGTTTTTGGCCGCGCAGCCGTGCCTTCCTGGTGATGCTTGGCCTGCGAATCGGCGAAAACGGCCCATCCTATCTGGCACAGGGCTTTATGATTGGCTACGTGGTGAAGGTATTGGCGGTGGATAAATCCGTCGCGACCTCGGCGGTATTTATTGCCTCGCTGCTGGGCTTTCTAATTATCCCTCTTGCGGGGTGGCTCTCTGACCGGTTCGGTCGCCGTATTACCTACCGCTGGTTTTGCCTGCTGCTGATGCTCTACGCTTTTCCGGCTTTTATGCTGCTCGACTCCCGCGAACCGGCTGTTGTGATGGCGGTGATTGTCACCGGTATGGGGCTGGCCTCGCTGGGTATTTATGGCGTACAGGCGGCATGGGGCGTGGAGCTGTTTGGCGTGAAACACCGCTACACTAAAATGGCGACCGCTAAAGAGTTGGGTTCTATTCTTTCTGGCGGTACCGCGCCGCTGGTCGCCGCGGCGCTGTTATCCTGGACCGGCCACTGGTGGGCGATCGCCACCTATTTTGCCGTGATGGCGGCTATCGGTTTTCTGACCACCTTTGTAGCGCCAGAAACCCGGGGACGCGATCTTAACGCGCCGGAAGATGCCATCTGATACAACGCGGGCGGACTCTGCCGACCCGTCAGGAAAAGAGGTGCCACATTGGCGAGACAACATTCTACCAGGGCAACGCGTGCCGATGTAGCCCGAGAGGCCGGTACCTCTGTTGCCGTGGTCAGCTATGTCATCAATAACGGGCCGAGGCCGGTGGCAGAAGCGACCCGGCTTCGCGTGCTGGAGGCGGTGCAGAAAACCGGCTATCGCCCCAACAGTCTGGCCAGAGCACTGGCGCTGGGCACCACCAAAACCTACGGTCTTGTGGTGCCGGATATCGGCAACGCATTTATCGCTTCTTTCGCGCACGCGCTGCAGCAGGAAGCGCTAAGTAACGGCATGGTGATGCTGCTGGGCGACGCGGGTAACAGCCGTCAGCGCGAGCTGGAGCTAATCAATAACCTGCTCAGCCAGCAGGTTGATGGCCTGTTTTACAACAGTGTCGATCGTCATCCCTATATCGATATTATTCAGGCCAGCGGCACGCCGTTGGTGATGCTCGATCGCGTCGATCCCGCGCTGAATGTGAATATTTTGCGCGTGGACGAAGGCGAGGCGGCCCATCAGGTGACCACACATTTACTCAGCCACGGCTACCGGCAGGTTGGCGTTATCAGCGGGCCGCCAGAAATGTATAACGCTCAGGATCGTCTGGCAGGGTGGCGGCAGGCACTGGCCGATTTTGGCGTACCAGAGCGGCCCGAATGGATTTTTCCTGCGGCCTACACGCGCGAGGGCGGTTACCTGGCCACAAAAAAAATGTTGCGCGGCGACACGCTTCCCGAGGCGCTGTTCACTTCTAACGAGCTGCAGGCTATCGGCTGCGTGCGGGCGCTGGCAGAACACCAGCTCCGCGTGCCGCAGGATATTGCCCTGGTCTGTTTTAACGGGACGGAACAGTCTGCTTTTCATGTGCCTTCGTTGACCACGGTACGCCAGCCGGTAAACGCGATGGCAAAAAAAGCGCTGGCAATGCTGGCCGCGCCGCAAAGCAAGGTGCAGCTAAGCGAATTTTCACATCAGCTGCAAATTGGCGAGTCCTGCGGCTGTGGCCTTATTTGCGCGGTGGTGCAGGATTAATGAAAAGAGTGATTATCGACTGCGATCCGGGTAACGGCGTGACTGGCGCGAACGTGGATGATGGCCTGGCGCTGGCTTTGGCGATCGGGTCGCCGGCCATCTCGCTGGAAATGATCACCACCGTCGCGGGGAATACGCCGAGCCAGACCGGGTTTAACGTGGTCAAAGCGTTGCTGGCGAAGCTTGAGCTGGACGTGCCTGTATATAAAGGTGCCGACAGGGCGCTGGTGGAGCCGCCGGAGCCGTGGCGCGACGCGCTGGATAACCGCGTCTGGCGTTCGCAACTGGCCCATCTCTGGCAGGATGTTCGTCCGCCCCTGGCCTCTCAGGCACCCGATGAAGCGGCTGCCGACGCGATGGGCCGCCTGATTTGCGCCAACCCTGGCAAAATCACCCTGGTGGCGCTTGGGCCGCTGACCAATGTTGCGCTGGCGCTGGAGCGTTATCCGCAAATGGCGGAGGCCGTACAGGAGATCGCCATCATGGGCGGCGTATTTGCGCTGGACGACTTTGTCAAAGACACTAATTTTGGTCTGGATCCCGAAGCGGCGCGGCGAGTGTTGACCTGTGGTGCCTGCATTACGCTGGTGCCGATGGACGTGACCACACGCACAATGTTCACGCATGCCGATCTGCGGCGGATTGAAGCGCTTGATACGCCGCTGGCGGGATTCATTGCCGAAACGCTGCGGCCCTGGCTCGACTATTCCATGCAAACCCGCAAGCTGCCGGGCTGCTGGATCCACGACGTGCTGGTGGTGGCATGGCTACTCGATCAGCGTGTCGCCACGGCGGTGGACTATTATGTCGACGTGGAGCTGCGACCAGGAATGACGCGCGGCAAATCCTGGCGTTATCGTCTGCCGCTGCGGGTCGATACGGCGGTGGGTGAGCTGACCGGCGGGCTGGCGCACGTGCTGCAAACGGTGGATAACACCCGGCTGCTGGCGATGCTGGAGCAGGCGCTGAGAGGATAGCGGCATTCAGGCGACGCTCTGATGCGGTAGGAAACGGCTGAAGAAACCCGGCAACGCTTTGATACGGCAGGCAACGGCTGGAGAAACCGCGCGACGCTCTGATGCGGCAGGAAACCAGCGGGAGAAATCGGGCAACGCTTTGATGCGGCAGGAACCGGCTGAAGAAACCGCGTGATGCTCTGATGCGGCAGGAAACCAGCGGGAGAAACCGCGCAACGCTCTGATGCGGCAGGAATCGGCTGAAGAAACCGCGTGATGCTCTGATGTGGCAGGAACCAACTGGAGAAACCGCGCGACGCTCTGATGCGGCAGGGAAACGGCTGGAGAAACCGGGCAACGCTTTGATATGGAAGGAACCGGCTGAAGAAACCAGACAACGCTCTGATGCATCAGGAAACCGACTAAAGAAACCGGGCGGTATCTCTGATGCAGCAGGAGGTCGGCTGTACAGCCGTGAAGCTGTACAGCCGTGTCCATAATAAATGATGCAGGCTAGCCTTGCGCCCGCTGCCAACGTAGCGCGTCAATCAGCAGCAGCACCAGCAGGCTGATCCCCATTACCGGCAGGCTGACCGCCAGCGTCACGGTGCAGACCAGCAGCAAAAAGCGCGCGCTAAGACCCAGCTGCCGCCAGTGATATACCAGCGTTTCTGCCGGATGGCTGCCCTGGGCCGCCGGCCGCCGCAGCCACCACAGACGATAGCCAAGCACTATCAGCACGCAGAGGCCCAGCCCAAAGGCTGCCAGCAGCAGCTGGTTTGCCAGACCAAACAGCACGCCCATATGGGCATCCACGCCCCATCGGGTCAGTTTTGCCAGCAGGCCGTACTGCGCGAAAGTCACTTTGTCGGTAACGCGAAAAGTGGCGGGATCCACCGCTACGGTGTCCACTTTTGTAGGCCAGCGGCGGTCGATCTCGCTGACGATCCAGGCTTTATTCGCTTTAGTGGTCGGCCGTATTTCAATTTTTCCTGCCTGGATCCCGGCAGCGCTTGCGGCCTGCACCACGCCATCAAACTGCGTCGGTTTTATCGCCACAGCCGCGGCTTTCGGCATGGTCATGCCTGCCATATTGTGCCGGGGTGACGGAGCCATATGATGTCCGGCGTGCTCGTCCATCGGGCTGGGATTATCGGGCAGGAGCGAGGTATTGACGGCAGGCGTCATCCAACCGAAGTGGGCACGCAGGGCGGAAATATTATCGCCTGCCCAGCGTGACCAGGTGAGGCCGGTCGCCGAAAAGAAAAGCAGGCCGAGCAGCAGCACCAGTCCCAGGCTGCTGTGCCAGTAGCGCTGACGCAGTATCTGCCAGCCTCGCCCGTTGGTGCGGCGCGGTGAACGGCTGGTGGCCCAGAGCAGCAGGCCACCCAGCGCGGCGACCCACAGCCAGCTGGCGGCCAGTTCACTGTAATTTCTGCCGACATCGCCCAGCAGCATATTACGGTGCAAAGAGTCCAGCCAGGTACGCAGTGGCAGCACGCCGCTGGTACCGTAAACCGGTAACACTCCGCGGACTTCCAGCGTGGCGGGATCGACAAAAACGGCCGTGCTTTCAGAAGGCCCGGAGGTAGGCGTAGTGAACATCACGCGTGTGGTTTGGCCTGCCTCGGGCGCGGGACGCACCGCACTGACCGGCAGGCCGGCACCGACAAAATTCTGCGCCACGCGCACCTGATCGGCAAGCGGTCTGGCCGCCTCGGTATTATCGGTAAACAGCTGATGCGCATAGAGCGTATTTTCCAGCTGCGGCGTCAGGACGTAAATCGTGCCGGTGAGGGCGGCGACAAAAATAAAAGGGGCGATAAACAACCCGATATAAAAATGCAGGCGACGCAGCAGCGGCAGCAGCGCGCCCCGGGTTGTGGTGGCGCGCAAAGGCTGCGCCAGACTTTTTTCTGACATAAGAATTCCATCCGCCTGAATCCAGGCATAAGCAGGTGACTGTCGCTAAAGCGACGCTCTTTTATGGAAAGGCTTAGTAGCGCGGTGGCGCGCGGGGATGGAAAAAATGGGGAACAAAGCGGGCGACGACAGGCCTTGCCAGCGGCAGCGCGGGCAACCGGGCCGCCTGCAACGATGACCAAAGCGACGGTAGCCGGGTAAGAGCCAGCGGCAGATGAGCCAGCAGCACACAATAGCCGCAGGCGTTGTCATCCATCATGGAGAGGGGACGATGATGTACGCCGTCGGAGGGACGATTATCTGCACCCGTCGTCGTCCTGTCGCCTGACATACCGGTACGCTGGCGTGCCTCCATGCTGGCATGGTTCGCCATATCGGTATGCTGGCGTGCCTCTATACTGGCATGGTCTGCCATATCGGTATGCTGGTGTGCCTCCATACTG
>NZ_DALZCD010000004.1:0-34038 GCF_031978025.1 Erwinia sp. | reverse complement strand
AACCTGATAGGTTTCAGAAGAACGCTCATCGTTTGAAGAGGTGTTGCTGGCGTTGCCCCACAGGCTGTAGGCCATCTGTCCCTGGTACCAGGTCATATTGGTGTTAGCCGTCAGCGATGAGCTGGTGGTGTTGCCGGTCTGAGCAAGGTAACCCGCTGCCGCATTGCCTTCAAAGTTCTTTTTGGCGGTAGAAGGATCGTCCATGACGGTAAAGACGTTGTTGTCCGCCAGTGCCTGGTGACAAAATACTCCGCCGGAAAGTAAAAGAACTGCCGACAACTTGTTAAGCGCTTTCATTAAATATGGGTCCATACGACTGTTGAAAAAGGGTGAGTCTGAAGAGTTTTACCGGGCGTTCAATCTCTTTTATAGAAAGAATGGTAACATTTTGTTAAATGTTTCTGATGGCTTATTAATTGCGCTAAACCCACTTTGACCGAAAGTCATCCTGCCCATGTCTTGCCCCGACTCTGTCCGATCCTCTCACCCCTTATGACAGGGAGGATATACGTGAATATGACAAACCATTGCGTGTTGCATACCGATGTAACTCCCCTACTTTCGTCGATATACGATTTGCCGATATTTTGTCGTTCGGACAACTTTTGTCTTATAGCTGAACCGGCTCCCTCCGGAACAAGCCTGATATCAGCCCGATCGCCTTCGATGATGGACTATGCTAAAAAGAAGAAATTAAACAAAGGAGCGCATCATGGTTTCGTCTGATATCGAGCAATATGTGGTGACTTTTCGTTTCAAAGATGAAGGCCTTAGTGAGGTGCTTGAACTGAATAGCGCCCTGACCAATGCCGGCTTCACCACCTCTCTACATGACAAAGAAGGCCATCCGCACGAGCTGGGGACGAATAGTTTTGGTCTGGTCAGCGCGCTAAATGCAGAGCAGGTACAGCAGCAGGCTATTAGCCTGGGTGAAATCGTGCTGGGGGAAAAACCAGACGTAGAGGTGCAGTCCTGGGAGGCGTTTCAGCAGGCCACCAACACTGACGTTTTGTAAAAATAGCGTGTTCCCTGCGTAAACGCTGGTTTTGTCTATTATTTAAGCGTTAGTATCAGCATGTCCCGCAACAAGACACAGCGAAAAAGAGGAAACCGCTATGTGGTCAGCCATTAGTCGTCTGTTGAGTGAGCAGTCAGGTGATGCTGAAATCAGCCAGCGTACCGCGTTACCGGGTGGCGATGTGCACCCGGCCTGGCGCATTCGCTACGGCGAGCGCGACATTTTCGTTAAATGTAACAGCCGTGAGATGCTCGATCTTTTTACCTGGGAAGCGGATCAGCTCCAGCTTTTAAAGCGCACCGACACGGTTCGCGTGCCGGAGGTCTTTGGCGTCGGCTACGCTCGGGACGTCAGCTTTTTACTACTGGAATATCTTCCTCTTTCGCCCCTCCAGCCGCAAAGCGGCTGGCAGCTTGGCCAACAGCTGGCACGCCTGCATCAGTGGAGCGATCAGCCGCAATTCGGTCTGGACTTCGATAACAACATAAAGACGTCGCCGCAGCCTAACAGCTGGCTCAAGCGCTGGTCGGTCTTTTTTGCCGAACAGCGCATTGGCTGGCAGCTTCAGCTTGCAGCGGAAAAAGGCGTTCAGTATGGCGATATCGATTTAATCGTCCGTTGTGCCAGAGAAGTGCTTGACTCGCATCATCCTCAGCCTTCACTGCTGCATGGCGATCTCTGGCCGGCAAACTGCGCGACGATGGCCGAAGGCCCCTGCATCTTTGATCCTGCCTGTTATTGGGGGGACAGAGAGTGCGATCTGGCGATGCTTTCCTGGTTTCCGGAACTACCTCAGCAGATTATGGAAGGTTATGAATCGGTGTGGCCGCTGCCCGCTGACTATCAGCAGCGCCAGCCAGTTTATCAGCTCTACTATCTGCTCAACCGGGCAAACGTCTTTGGTGGTGAGTGGCTGCAGGAGGCCCAGCGAGCGGTTGGTGCCCTGCTGGACCTGGCGGATGCGGGCAAAGAGCTTGCCCGACCGGCCTAGTGCATCAGCTAATAAATCCTGCCAGCTTAAGCACAAAATAGCCCGCAACGGCTATCAGGATGGGCAAAACGTACAGCGGAAAAAACTGCAGAAAAATGGTGTGCCGCGGCACCACAATTTTTTCTTCCAGCTGCTGACGGCTGCGCCCTTCTTCACCTTTCGCGTTCTCCAGGATCATTTGATCTTCAATGCCTTCACGCAGATGCCGGGATTGTCGCCACATTCTTGCCCCCGAGGCCTGAAGCGCCAGCCCGACAAAGATCAGGATGTAGATAAGCCAAAACAGCCCGTTGCCGCTCTGGTTAAAATCCGGCACCGGCGAATTATGCCAAAAAGCGTTTAAAAAACCGGTATTGAAGCGGATCATATCGATCATCACGTGAGAAAAATCCTGCATTACCGCATTGATCCCTTCGCGCTTTTCACGACTCACTTCCAGGAAACGCATCAGCGAAATCAGCGTGGAAATCAGTGCCGGAATAAAGATAATCCAGCCGGCAACCCGCTTCAGTATCGCGACTCTTCCAGCCTGTTGATAAGTCATGCTTTCTCCTGTCCTTATGCTGTGAGGGCTGTAAGTTTACCCTCGCCTGGCAAAATCTGCCTGAAAAAATGATGTTCTGCGAATGAAAGCCACTTTACCGTACGCTGTGCCCTGGCTGTTAACTTCATGTTAAGGTGTCAGAAAACTGCTAACGGAGCCGCATTATGTCTTATTCACGCCCAGTGCTAGCCGCAATTTTTGATATGGATGGGTTACTTATTGATTCCGAGCCATTATGGGAGCGTGCAGAGCTGGACGTTTTCGGCATGCTGGATATCGATCTTTCCCGAAGAGACGAGATGCCGGATACGGTTGGCCTGCGTATCGATCAGGTCGTGCGCATGTGGTATGAAACGCAGCCCTGGAAAGGCCCCTCCGAGCAGGAAGTGACGCAACGTATTCAGACGCGTGCGTTGGACCTTATCGAAGAGACGCGTCCGTTACTGCCGGGCGTAGAAATGGCGCTGAACCTTTGTCGTGCTGAAGGGTTGAAAATTGGACTGGCTTCTGCCTCGCCGCTTTTTATGCAGGAAAAGGTGCTGGCGATGTTCGGTCTGCGTGAGGCTTTTGAAGTGCTGGCCTCGGCAGAATTGTTGCCCTACAGCAAGCCGCATCCTCAGGTTTATTTGGATGCCGCGGCCCGCCTCGGCATCGACCCGCTTAATTGCGTGACGCTGGAAGACTCCGTTAACGGCATGATTGCCACTAAGGCCGCGAGAATGCGCTCGATTGTGGTGCCTGCCGCTATGTACGCTGACGACGCGCGCTGGTCGCTGGCCGACGTCAAACTGGCCTCGCTTACCGGGTTGAGCAGCAACCATTTGCTTGGCAAATAAAGCGATAGCCTTGGTTTTACCGTCCCGGTGCACACTTGCCGGGCGATATTGCTTCCCTGCCATGAGCAGCCTGCAGGTAATTTGTGCTGGTCTGGCAGGTAAAATGACCGTCCTGTTTTATCGTCCCGGTATGTATTCGCCGGGTAATATTGCTTCCCTGCCAGGTCAACCTGCAGGTAATTTGTGCTGACCTGGCGGGTAAAACGACCGTCCTGTTTTATCGTGCCAATATGCATTCGTCGGGTAATATTGCTTCCCTGCCATGGGCACCTGCAGTCAACCTCTGCCGGGTTGCCATGAAAGCAGTATGTTAATAAATCAATCCGACGCTCAAGGATGTTAACGGGACGCAAAATCTGTTTTTCAGTAAGAGGTATCCGTGCGCTGTGCCTGCAGAAAGCCAGCAAGTATCGTGCCTGAGGAGGGCCGGGGTGTCGGACCGTATTACCGGTTAATGCAAACGGCATGGGGCGGATTATCTCTTCACACGCCCTGACTACGTAAAGAAGATATTAATCTTTCGTTACAGCGTCACATATTTATTCTACTGTATATATCCCCTATACTGGATGCATTGACAGTTTTGTTACCGAGCGTTTTCCATGACGGCCGAAGGCCACGTTATTTTTGCTATCGCCAGCGCGATTTTTGCCAAGCGCGCCGACCTGACGCCTGTTCTGGGTGAAGGTGACTGGTGGCACGTTATTCCCGCCACCCTGATCACCTGCCTGCTGCCGGATATTGATCACCCGCGTTCCACGCTCGGTCAGCGTTTTCGCTGGCTGTCACAGCCGATTGCGCGCGCCTTCGGGCATCGCGGGTTTACCCACAGCCTGCTGGCCGTTATCGGCGGCGTGGCGTTGCTACAGCTAAAACTTCCGCAGGCATGGGTGCTGCCTGCGGATGTTTTTCAGGCCATGATTCTGGGCTACCTGAGTCATATCGCTGCCGATATGCTCACGCCGGCCGGCGTGCCGCTGCTGTGGCCATGCCGCTGGCGCTTCCGGTTGCCGATCCTGCACAGCCGCAACGGTAATCAGCTGGAGCGGATGTTTTGCCTGACGCTGGTCGCGCTGGCGCTGTGGTTCCCGGCCGGGACGCCCTCTTTTGGTGCGGAAAGCTGGCCTGTACACCTGTTCAACCAGGTACAAAACAGCGTGACAAGCTTTATAAACCATCAGATAGCACAATAAAACATCGATTTTATGCAATAAATTATAACCTATTCTTTTTGAATATATAGGCCTCTCTCCGCGAACTGCTACCATCGCCCCAACGCGTATCTGATGCGCAATAAAAATAGCTCACTGACGGGGCGGCAACGCCTCGTCGATTAAGGAGATCTGGGGATGAACTTTCCATTAATTGCAAACCTGGCGGCGTTTATTCTGCTGCTGGGCGTACTGGCGAAAAGCGGCAATGCCAGCTGGAGCCTCGCGAAAAAGGTCCTGCTTGGCCTGGTCACGGGCGTCCTGTTCGGGCTGATTCTGCACACCATCTATGGGGCGGACAGCCCGGTACTCAAAGAATCCATCAGCTGGTTTAACGTTGTCGGTAACGGCTATGTGCAACTGCTGCAGATGATTGTCATGCCGCTGGTGTTTGCCTCGATCCTCAGCGCCGTTGCCCGTCTGCACAATGCTTCGTCGCTGGGGAAAATCAGCGTGCTAACTATCGGCGTGCTGCTGTTCACTACGGCGATTTCTGCGCTGGTTGGCGTGTTTGTTACCTGGCTGTTTAGGCTTAACGCCAGCGGTCTGGTACAGGGTGTCCAGGAAACCGCGCGCCTGTCCGCGCTACAGTCTACCTATATGGGTAAAGTAGCCGACCTCTCTGCGCCACAGCTGCTGCTCTCCTTCGTCCCGAAAAATCCATTTGCCGATCTGACCGGTGCGAACCCGACCTCTATTATCAGCGTGGTTATTTTTGCCGCTTTCCTGGGCGTTGCCGCCCTGCACCTGCTGCGTGACGACAAGCCGAAAGGCGAGCGCGTGCTGGCCGCCATCGATGTGCTGCAGGCATGGGTCATGAAGCTGGTACGTCTGATTATGAAGCTGACGCCGTATGGCGTGATGGCGCTGATGACCAAAGTGGTCGCCAGCTCTAACCTGGCAGATATCGTTAAGCTGGGCAGTTTTGTTATCGCTTCTTACCTGGGTCTGGCGATTATGTTTGCCGTGCACGCGCTGCTGCTTTCCGTTAACGGCGTTAACCCCCGTCGTTTTTTCCGTAAAGTCTGGCCGGTTATCACTTTTGCCTTTACCAGCCGCTCCAGCGCGGCGACTATTCCGCTGAGCGTGGAAGCGCAAACCCGTCGTCTGGGTATCCCGGAATCCATTGCCAGTTTTGCCGCCTCTTTTGGTGCCACTATCGGCCAGAACGGCTGTGCAGGCCTTTATCCAACTATGCTGGCAGTGATGGTCGCGCCCACGGTAGGCATCAATCCGTTCGATCCGGTCTGGATTGCCACGCTGGTTGGTATCGTCACGCTAAGTTCTGCTGGTGTAGCGGGCGTGGGCGGCGGCGCAACCTTTGCCGCGCTGATTGTGCTGCCAACTCTGGGTCTGCCGGTCACGCTGGTGGCGCTGTTGATTTCGATTGAACCGCTGATCGATATGGGCCGTACCGCGCTTAACGTTAACGGTTCGATGACGGCAGGTATGCTGACCAGCCAGTGGCTGAAGCAAACCGATAAGTCTTTGCTGGACGCCGAAGCGGATAGCGAAGGCGAGCTGGCCCACCGTTAAGGCCTGAATCGCTTCTCTCTTTCAGGGCCGCTTTGCGGCCCTTTTTATTGCCTGCTCAACATAACCTTGCGGTTTCCGGGCGTACCTCGCGCACTGTTCTATAGTTAATGGTTAGAAACACACTTCACAGGAGCAAGTGAGCATGTCGAAAGAAACCGATAACAAGGAAATCACCCATAATGCCCCGCTAACCGGGCCGGATTCCGCCAGGCCGGGAATGGACTCGCTGGCACCCGGCGATGGTTCGCATAAGCCACTTTCTGAGCCGACGCCGCCCGGCAAGCAACCTACCGCGCCCGGTAGCCTGAAGTCGCCCGATACCCATAACGCCAAACTGGATGCGCTGGAAACCTTCCGTAAAGGCGGTGAAAACTTCCCGCTGACGACGAATCAGGGTACACGCATTGCAGATGACCAGAACTCGCTGCGCGCCGGTACCCGCGGCCCGACGCTGCTGGAAGATTTTATCCTGCGCGAAAAGATTACCCATTTCGACCACGAACGCATCCCGGAACGCATTGTCCATGCCCGTGGCTCGGCGGCGCACGGCTATTTCCAGCCTTATCGTGACATGAGCGATATCACTAAAGCGGATTTCCTGCGCGATCCTGAAAAGCAGACGCCGGTCTTTGTGCGGTTTTCTACCGTTCAGGGCGGGGCAGGCTCGGCAGATACGGTGCGCGATATTCGCGGCTGGGCTACCAAGTTCTATACCGATGAAGGGGTCTTTGATTTAGTCGGCAATAATACCCCGGTCTTCTTTATTCAGGATGCGCACAAATTCCCGGATTTCGTCCATGCGGTAAAACCTGAGCCGCACAATGAAATCCCTCAGGGCCAGAGCGCCCACGACACCTTCTGGGATTACGTCTCGCTACAGCCAGAAACGCTGCATAACGTGATGTGGGCGATGTCAGATCGCGGCATTCCACGCAGCTATCGCACTATGGAAGGTTTTGGCATCCACACCTTCCGTTTTATCAATGCCGAGGGTAAAGCGACCTTTGTGCGCTTCCACTGGAAACCCGTAGCGGGCAAAGCTTCGCTGCTGTGGGATGAATCGCAAAAACTCACCGGACGCGATCCTGATTTCCATCGCCGCGACTTGTGGGAAGCCATTGAGGCAGGCGACTACCCGGAATATGAGCTGGGTGTGCAGCTGATCCCGGAAGAAGACGAATTTAAATTCGACTTTGACCTGCTGGATGCCACCAAACTGATCCCTGAAGAGCTGGTCCCGGTTCAGCTGGTCGGTAAGATGGTGCTTAACCGCAATCCGGACAACTTCTTTGCGGAAACAGAACAGGTTGCTTTCCACCCAGGCCACATTGTACCTGGACTGGACTTCACCAACGATCCGCTGCTGCAGGGCCGTCTGTTCTCCTATACCGATACGCAGATTAGCCGCCTCGGCGGGCCTAACTTCCACGAAATTCCGATTAACCGTCCGACCTGCCCTTACCATAATTTCCAGCGTCAGGGCATGCACCGTACGGATATCGATACCAACCCGGCTAACTACGAGCCGAATTCTATTAACGACAACTGGCCGCGCGAAACCCCACCGTCACCGCATCGCGGCGGGTTTGAAAGCTATCAGGAGCGAATCGAAGGCCATAAAGTTCGCGAACGTAGCCCTTCTTTCGGCGAATACTATTCGCAGCCGCGCCTGTTCTGGAACAGCCAGACACCGGTTGAGCAACAACATATTATCGACGCTTTCTCTTTTGAGTTGAGTAAAGTGGCCCGTGTCTATATCCGCGAGCGCGTGGTGGATCATCTGGTGCGTATTGATGTTTCACTGGCTAACGGCGTGGCGGAGAACCTGGGTATTGCGCTGTCCGATGAGCAGATGCATACCGCGCCGCCGAAAGACGTTAACGGTCTTAAGAAGGATGCCAGCCTGAGCCTTTACGCCGTCCCTAGCGGATCGATCAAGGGTCGTCAGGTTGCACTGCTGGTCAGTGATGGCGTGATGGCGGCAGACGTGCTGGCTATTCTGCAGGAGCTGAAGGCGCAAGGCGTGCACGCCAAGCTGCTGGCGCGGCATATGGGCCAGGTTCGTGCCGACGACGGTTCCAACCTGCCAATTGACGCCACTTTTAGCGGCCTGCCTTCGCTGACGTTTGATGCAGTGATCGTGCCGGATGGCAATATCGACGCGCTGTTGCTCAGTGGCGATGCCCGCTACTTCCTGCTGGAAGCCTATAAACACCTGAAGGTGATCGGCCTCAGCGGTGATGCTCGTCGCTTTAAGTCCCAGTTCGGCTTAGGCGACAGCGAGCTTGAGGAAGGCCTGATTGAAGACGATAAGGCCGAAGGTGTCCTGATGAGCGAATTCCTGGCCGCTATGGCCGCTCACCGCGTCTGGTCGCGCAGCCAGAAAGCGCTGAGCGTGCCGGCTTAATTCGCCGCTCTTTTGTTCACTAAAGGTGCAGCCGTTAACGGCTGTGCCTTTTTATTTAGCACTCCCTGCCCGCTCACCACACGCAAATCGCTTTTCGCGCCCGCTCCCGTCTGAACCGACACTGTGGCATCGAACTTGCTTCTTCTCCCTACCATTCTTTGTTTAGGAGAAGCGCCATGAGCGTTGACACTCGCTATCGCTACCGCATTTTCGCCATGCTATTTTTTATCGCGCTAATTAACTATATCGATCGCGGCGCCCTCTCCTTCGCCGCAAATGCCATTTCTGACGAGTTCCATTTCAGCAAAACCGCGTTGGGCGTGGTGCTGAGCTACTTCGGCTTTGGCTATCTGTTCGGCTCGCTTTGCGGCGGATTTTTGGCCGATCGGCTGGGCACAAAAAAAGTCTGGCTGCTGGCGGGCATGCTCTGGTCACTGCTGGAGACAGGCACAGCTTGGGCAGGCGAGCTGGGCGTGGCGCTATTTGGCGGCTCGGCCATTATGGGCTTCGCCGTTATGCGCATCCTGTTCGGCTTTGCCGAAGGCCCTGCTTACGCGCTGATGAACAAAGCCATTGCGCACTGGGCGCCCGACAACGAGCGCGGTATAGCGCTGGGTATCGGCCTTTTGAGCACGCAGGTGGGCGCACTGCTGACGGCACCCATAGCCGTGGGTCTGCTGTTGCTGACCCACGACTGGCGGCTGATGTTTATCCTGCTGGGCGTGTTCTCACTGATCGCCATGCTGATTTTCGCACGGGTTTTCACCGACACTCCGCTACAGCAGCCCCGTACCAGCCAGGCGGAACGCGAACTGATCGGGCGGGGTCAGCAGCAAAATATAGCCGGGCCGCGCCTGCCCTGGTGGCGCTTTTTTACCAGCCGCACGCTGGTGTGTAACGCGCTGGGCTATTTCGCTTTTCTCTACGTCACTTTTACCCTGGTCACCTGGGGACCAAAATATTTGCAGGACAGCTTTCACTACGATCTCCACTCGCTGTGGTATGTCGCGATGATCCCCTGGAGCGGTGCCTGCATTACCGTGCTGCTGGGCGGCAGGCTCGCCGATACGCTGCTTAAGCGCTCCGGTAATCTGCGGCTGGCCCGCAACGTTTTTGCCGCCGTCGGGCTGCTCTGTACCGGGCTGTGCTTTATGGCAATCCCCTGGATGGCTTCCGCTGCCGGTATTATTTTGCTGATGACGCTGGGTAACGCGCTAAACGCGCTGGTGAATAACGTTTACTGGTCGGTGGTGATTGACGTCACGCCGAAATCCACTGTCGGCACCTATAGCGGCATGACGCTGGCGATCGCCAACCTTGCTTCAATTCTCTCGCCCATGCTGAGCGGCTGGCTGGCCGAGCATTTTGGCTATAACGCCATGTTCAGCGCGACGGCGGTCATCGCTTTCGGCAGTATGCTGGCGATGACGCTGCTGCAACCGGAGAAAAAATTAATGGCAGCCTCGCCTGTGGAAGCCAATCTGGTAGCCAACATGGAGGCGGAGTTAAGAATACGTTAAGCAGTGTAAGCAACCCGCAACAGGCGTCGGCTGCCGCTTGTGTTTTCACTGGCCCGGAGTAATGTTAGCGACAGTGAGAACCAGGAGACACTGTATGAAAAAGGGGATAAGCACTCTGTTTGTCTTAATGCTGCTGTCGCCCACGCTGGTTTCAGCGCACCCTGGCGGCTGGGGACCCGGGCCGGGTTGGGATCGCGGTCACGGTTGGGATCGGGGTCATGGCTGGGATCGCGGCCACGGTTGGGATCGGGGACCCGGGCCAGCAAGACGCTCTTTCCTGCCGGAAGCGGCAGCGGCGGTGATCATTGGTGGCCTGACTTACTATGCGCTCAACGGTAACTACTATCAGCGCCAGCAGGACAACACTTATGTGGTGGTGCAGCCGCCGGTAGAGCGCTTCAGCAGCGACATGCGCGCGCTCGATTACAATGGCGAACGCTTCTACGTGCAGGAAGGTCATTACTATCGTCGCGATATCGACGGACGCTATCTGGAAGTCCCGCGACCGCCAGGCCTGTAGGGACAGACGTAAAAAAACCGGCTAAGGCCGGTTTTTTCTTTACCACATCAGGACCGCATCAGGTGATTACTGATTAGCCTGTGGATCGGTGTCGTACTCTTTACAGCTCTGGAAGCCGTAGTTCATCACGCGGCCGGTGTCGCTATAGCTGACAAAATAGGTCTGCTGCTTACCGTTACGCTGGCCAAGCACGTAGGTCTGGCAGGTGCCGCGCGCGTGTACCATGGTGATTTCAGTAGAAGGTGGACCCGCGATGTCGCGAACCTGCTGACGGGTCATGCCTTTTTTCACGTCCTGTACAACAGGTTTGGTGACGTAGCTTTCCGCGCGATCATAAGCTGAACAGCCGGATAATACAGCAAGCGCCACTGCCGCACCGATAAGTCCTGTTACCTTGTTCATGTTTTTTATTCCTCATTTATTGTCCATGTCGCTCTAAGCCTGGAACAGAAAGTCAGAGTTATCAACTTTATGGCCCAAAAAAGGCCTTACGCTGGCCGAATAAAGCCGTTTATAATGGCAAAATTGAGAATGAACGCTCATTCTCACTCTACCCTGACGCTTTTTGCTACTGCCCGACACGAGGAATAATGAGCTCAACCAAGCTGACCCGTGACGCCCGCCATCGGCAGCGTCAGGATGACATCATTGCCGCCGGTCGCCGCTGTTTCCGTCAATCCGGTTTCCACGGCGCCAGCATGGCGCAGCTGGCTACTGAAGCGCAGCTCAGCGTCGGCCAGATTTATCGCTATTTCGCCAGTAAGGATGCTCTCATCGAAGAGATGGTCAGGCGCATCATCGATGCTCGCCTGCAGCATATTAACGATACCGCTACGGCCGATCTGCCTCGCCTGCTGGCCTGGCGCCATGCGCTTAACGAGGACGACGAGGCGTTAATGAAAGAAGTGGCAGCTGAAGCCACCCGCAATCCGGTTGTGGCCCGCATGATGGCGGACGCCGACCAGCGCATGTTTACCCAGGCCTGCCTTAACGTAAAGCGCGACCACCCCTCAATGAGCGATGAGCGTGTCTATGCCTGTGTAGAGGTGATTGCGGTGCTGACGGAAGGCACGGCCTGGCGTCGTTTGACGCCGCAGAAAGCGTCGGCGGAACAGCTTCATACGCTTTACCAACACATCAACACACTCCTTTTCAGGACAGAAGATTTATGACACCTGCTCATCCCAACCGTTTTGGCTACGCCATCACGCTCGGCCTGCTGGCGGCGCTCGGCCCGCTTTGCATCGACCTGTATCTCCCCGCGCTGCCCGCACTGGCTCGCGACCTGGCTGCGCCGACCGCTACCGCACAGCTCAGCCTTACTGCCGGTCTGATCGGCCTTGGAGCCGGCCAGCTGATTTTTGGCCCCATGAGCGATAAATATGGCCGCATCAAACCGCTGCTGCTGTCGCTGGTACTGCTGCTGATCGCTTCTGTCGGCTGCGCGATGGCGCAAACCCTCGATCAGCTGCTGCTGGCTCGCCTGTTTGAAGGGCTTTCCGGCGCGGGGGGCGCGGTGCTTTCGCGCGCTATCGCCAGAGATATGTACAGCGGCCACGACCTGACGCGCTTTTTTGCCTTACTGATGTTGGTGAACGGCCTTGCCCCGGTTGCTGCCCCCGTACTGGGTGGCGCGCTGATGGCGCTGCTGAGCTGGCGCGGCCTGTTTATGGTCATTGCGGTGATTGCGCTGCTGCTGCTTATTTTGGCACGCGTAAAACTGCGCGAAACGCTGACCCCGGAACGCCGCAGTCAGGGGAGCCTGTTTTCCGCCTGGGCCGCGCTGGGTCAGGTGGCCACGCACCGCCCCTTTATGGGCTTTTGCCTGACTCAGGGGTTTATGATGTCCGGCATGTTTGCCTACATCGGCGCTTCGCCTTTTGTTCTGCAGCAGATTTATGGCCTTTCGCCGCAGGCGTTCAGCTTCTGCTTTGCCGCTAACGGCATCGGCCTGATTATCGCTTCGCAAACCAGCGCCCGCCTCAGCCCTTTATGGGGAGAATATCGCGTAGTAAAAGGCGCGCTGGTGCTGGCCTTTGTCTCGTCTGCCAGCCTGCTGGCTGCCGGTTTAAGCGGCGCCGCCCTGCCCTTCGTGTTGGTCGCGCTGTTCTTTAGCGTGGCGAGCAACGGTGCGGTCGGCGTGGCTGCCGCGTCGCTGGCGATGCAGAGTCAGGGTCACCGGGCTGGCAGCGCCTCCGCCGTCCTGGGCGTGGTCATGTTTACCCTGGGTGGTATCGCCGTACCGGTAACGGGCATTGGCGGTACCTCGGTGATGACCATGACCGCGACCATTTTTGGCTGCTACATGCTGGCGATAATCCTGTTCGTTTTTCTGGCGCAAAAACCGAAAAAGCCTGATTAATCAGCAAAAGGCGGGTAAACAGTAGGTTCTGCCTTGTCGTTTCACGCCTGGCACGTTAGTTTTAAGACAGAGGTTTTTGGCAACTGCCCTGACACTAAATCTGAGGAGAGGTAAATGGCTCTGCAACAGGAAATTATCGAAGCGCTGGGGGTGAAACCCACCATTGATGCGCAGCAGGAAATTCGCACCAGCGTCGACTTTCTGAAAGCGTACCTGAAGGCTTACCCGTTTATTAAGTCACTGGTGCTGGGTATCAGCGGCGGTCAGGACTCCACGCTGGCCGGTAAGCTAAGCCAGCTCGCCATCAGCGAACTGCGCGAGGAGACCGGCCAGGAATACCAGTTTATTGCCGTGCGCCTGCCTTACGGCAACCAGGCGGACGAGAAAGATTGCCAGGACGCGCTGCAGTTTATCCAGGCTGACCGCGTGCTGACGGTCAACATCAAAGAGGCGGTGCTGGCCAGTGAAAAAGCGCTACGTGATGCAGGCATCACCCTTTCCGATTTCGTGCGCGGCAATGAAAAAGCGCGCGAAAGAATGAAGGCTCAGTACAGCATTGCCGGCATGACTTCCGGCGTGGTGGTGGGAACCGATCATGCGGCCGAGGCGGTAACCGGTTTCTATACCAAGTACGGCGACGGCGGCACGGATATTAATCCGCTGTTCCGTCTGAATAAGAGCCAGGGTAAGCAGCTGCTGAAGGCGCTGGGCTGTCCGGAGCATCTCTACCTTAAACAGCCAACGGCTGACCTGGAGGACGATCGTCCCGGTTTACAGGATGAAGTGGCGCTGGGCGTAACCTATGAGATGATCGACCAGTATCTGGAAGGCAAAAAGATTGCCGACGACGCGGCGAAGATTATCGAAGGCTGGTATCTGAAAACCGAGCACAAGCGCCGTCCGCCGATTACCGTATTTGATGATTTCTGGAAAAAATAAACCCGACGGGCGATCGTCAGATCGCCCACGTTTTGCGTTCTGTTCCCCGCTTTCCGCCTCTTTATCATCGGCCCGCTGCGATTAACAGCGCGATCCGACTCTTTTTTATCCAGCAAACGCCTGATACACTGTATAAGCAAACAGTAAGCGGAGTGCAATGTGGTCAGACGTCCAGCCAGCCATCGCCTGTCATTTGAACCGGCGGCAATTTATCAGTATCCCGAACATTTGCGGCCCTCTCTTGAGGGGCTGCCTTCCCTGCCCGGCGTGTATACCTTTCACGGCGACAGCGAGTCTCTGCCGCTTTATATCGGTAAAAGCGTCAATTTGCGCAGCCGGGTCATGTCGCATTTCCGCACGGCGGACGAGGCAAAAATGCTGCGTCAGGCACGTTACGTCAGCTATATCACCACGGCTGGCGAACTGGGTGCGCTGCTGTTGGAAGCGCAAATGATCAAGGTTCAGCAGCCGCTTTTTAACAAACGGCTGCGCAAAAACCGTCAGCTTTGTTCACTGCTGATAAACGATCTGAAGCCCAGCGTGGTCTATGCCAAAGAAGTCGATTTTTCCCATACTTCCGATCTGTTCGGCCTTTATTCCAGCCGCCGCTCCGCGCTGGAAACGCTGCAAAAAATCGCCGACGAGCAGCGGCTTTGTTTGGGCCTGCTGGGGCTGGAAAACGTCAGTAAAGGTCGCGCCTGCTTTCGCGCCAGCCTGGGCCGCTGCGCGGGCGCCTGCTGCGGTAAAGAGACGCCGGAAGCTCATCACGAAAGGTTGCTGGCCGCGCTGGAGCGCGTGCGCGTACAGTGCTGGCCCTGGGACGGCGCGGTCGGCGTGGTGGAAGAAGGTCCGCTGAAAACGCAGATCCACGTCATCAATAACTGGTTTTACCTGGGATCGGTGGATGAGATTAGCGAGGCGGGCAAGCTGACCTCCACGCCGCAGGGCTTTGACAGCGACGGCTACAAAATTCTCTGCAAACCCATCGTCAGCGGCAAGTTCCCGATTATTCCGCTGGGCTGACCGCACGTCAGGGATCACAGTCAGATAAACAAAACCGCCGGGGCTGTCCCCTGACTCAGGGAACACCCTCGGCGGTTTCGCCTCTCGCCTGCCGGGCAAGGAATCTTACCCGGCGATAACGTTTTATTCAGCAGCCGGCGCGGCAGGGGCCTGGTCGCCGTGGTGCGGCTTCTCGGTCAGGCGTTTTTCAAAGTTCGCGTTGAACTCTTTTTTCTGCTCTGGCGTCAGCACGTTATACATTTTGTTCTGCGTTTCCAGCATGGAAAGCGCGCGGACCTTGCCGTCAGCCGACATTTTTTCTGCCTGAGCTTCTGCTTTAGCCTTGTCGAAGCTGTCAGCGGCGATAATGCCGTGCAGCGCGCGGCGCTCTTCCAGAGAAGGACGCGGCATCTCTTTATGCGCATCTTTCATAATGCTGCGCATCTGCTCTTTCTGCGCGTCGGTGAGGTTCAGGCCTTTAAACATCTCGTGTGGCCCGCCATGACGAGGGGGTTTATGCATCATCGGCTTATCGGCACCAGCCGGTGCCGGCGTGATGTTATCCGCTGCGGCATGAACAATACTTGCCGCGCCCATTGCCAGTGTCATTGCTACAACCAGAGAAGTTAATTTACGCATAGTATGTTCCTTTTGCATTTCTGTGACGACAGCGTTGTCGTGATGTCGGGATTCAGTTTATGCCGCTGAACGTCAAGTAATCAGAGTGTGGGTAAAGCCTTGAAAGCATAAAAGATAAAAATGCGGCAATCATGGAGAGAATGCGAAGATTAGGGTGAGGAATTGCAAAAGGATATGTCTTTAGCGCGTTTAATGCAGGAATTGTGGAGGAGTGTAATACAGCCGACAGGAACGAGAAAGGAAAAAGTAAGGGCGCCGACAGGTTACCCGGCCGGCTTTATTACC
Source organism: Erwinia sp. (assembly GCF_031978025.1). Taxonomy (NCBI): domain Bacteria; kingdom Pseudomonadati; phylum Pseudomonadota; class Gammaproteobacteria; order Enterobacterales; family Erwiniaceae; genus Erwinia; species Erwinia sp. The sequence goes on along the minus strand of NZ_DALZCD010000004.1, from coordinate 18,228 downwards.
CTCAGCTGCTGCCGCTGGTTTCATTATGGGCGTTATCTTCCACCAGCATCAGTCCGGCGCGCTGCCCTCTTGCCACATTGGGGTTGGGGAAAAGCACATATTCTCTTGCCTGCTGCACGTAGCAGCGCTTGTCGCCATCCTCAGCCAACAGGGTGCCCTGAGGGAAAGCGGTAAAGTTCAGCGTCTCCGCATTCATATGCAACACGAAAGCCTCGGTAAAACGGGTAATCTGCTGCGATACCCGATAGCGCTGCGGCGGCTCTCCCACCGGTGGTAAAGGCTCACCTGAGAGCAAAGCGGCCAGCGCGGCGTGCGCGGCACTGAACAGCGTTAAATCATTCTGACCAAAAGGCAGCGCTTTCCCTAACTCCAGCGTGCAGCTGGCTGCATTAAAGTGCTGCGAACTGTAATGCGTAAAGGTGCCGCCCGGTGCCCGATGGAACACCAGTGCTTCAAGGCCAGCCGCGCTCAGCCAGTGAAGAAAGTCTTCCGGCCACGGCGTTTCACGCATCGGCATCACGCCGAACCGGCTATGCCAGGAGCCGCGAATAGCAGTATGCAGATCCAGATGCCAGCGGCTTTCCTCTGTACAGCTAACCTGCCAGAAATTCTCCAGCGCCTGCTCCAGACGCCAGGCCCGTCGGGCTTCAGGATGGTCGTCGTACTGCTGCCAGCGGCCGCCAAACAGCCGGTTGAGATCGCAATGGCGATAGCGTTTACCGCTGGCAATGGCTTCCGGATTCCCTAAGATGACCAGCACGCGCGCTTTGAGTGGCCGTTTGCCCGCCAACAGCTCGCTAACCAACTGATTAAGGATTTCAATGGGCGCGGTTTCGTTGCCGTGGATCCCGGCGGAAATGACCAGCGCCTGGGTGCCGGGCTGATGCGGATTGAGTTCAAGGATGCCGTGATCCAGCCACTGCCAGTTCAACTGGTCGTTACGGCCAAAAGCTTTTGCAGGCGGCTCTGTGCTTAACGTCTGCTGAAGAAAGTCCTGCATAGATTCTCCTTATTATAAGTTCTCCCTGCGACTGCCAGCGCGCGCAAAGGTTCAACCCGGCGCGCCCTGTTCCTCCCTGATTAGCGTTGGAAAGAGTAGATACTCCCTAAGTCTAGCATCTTCGTCAGCTCATCCAGCGCTTCGCGATTTTCCTTAAGCAGTTGTGGGTCAGCCAGATCCGCCTGGCAGAGCCTGTCGCGGTAATAGCGATCCACCCAGGCATTGAGCAGGTTGAACAGCGTATCGGTCATCATTGTCGCCGGGTTCACCGCCGCCAGTTCGGCTTCGTTCATCACCACACGCAGCCGCAGGCAGGCCGGGCCGCCGCCGTTGCCCATACTTTCACGCAGATCAAAGACGTTCAGTTCGTCGATCGTGCCGCCTTCGGTGAGCTCGTTCAGCCAGCGCCAGACGCCGTCGTGCCGTCGAGCCTCTTCCGGCAGCGCCAGCATCATTTTGCCGTCCGGCTTGCTTAACAGCTGGCTGTTAAAAAGGTAGGTGGCAACGGCATCGCTGACGCTGACCCGCGCATCCGGCACGACTACCGGCGTAAAGCCCGGCAGCCTTTCGCGCAGCCGATCAAAAAGCGCCTGCTGCTCCAGAAAAGCCAGCTCGTGGCAGAACAAGACCTGCTGATTACTGACGGCAATCACATCATTATGAAAAACACCCTGGTCAATGACCGCCGGATTTTGCTGCGCAAAAAACGTCCGGCCTGCCTCCAGCTGATGCAGCCGTGCTACCGCCTGGCTCGCCTCCAGCGTCTGGCGCGCCGGATAACGTGCCGGGATCAGGCCACCGTTGCCCTCTTCGCGCCCGTAGACGAACAGCTGTACACCCGGTTCGCCGTAGCCCGCACTGAAACGGTTATGGTTAGCCGCGCCTTCATCACCAAACATCGCCACCTGCGGCAAAGCGTCGTGAACACAGAAGTGGCGAACGTCACGGAAGATCGCGCGTAATATTGCGCCCGTGACAGGCGCCTCCAGCGAACGGTGAAATTTGTTATTCAGGTTCGCCACGGTCAAATGGACGCGGTGGTCAGCACTGTCGGCCGAGGGCGAGACGGTAGCGGCATTAGCCACCCACATTGCCGAGGCGGAACTGACCGCGGACAGCAGCATCGGTGCCTGTGCCGCCGCTTTCGCCAGCACCTGCGGCTCGGTGCCGCTAAAGCCGAGCTGGCGCAGCGCCGCCATGTTCGGCCTCTCGTGCGGCGGGATCACGCCCTGCGCAAAGCCCCTGTCGGCCAGCGCCTTCATTTTTAACAGCCCCTGTTTCGCCGCGAGTTTTGGGTTAGAGACCTGATGCTGATGCCGGGACGATGCTTCGTTGCCGAACGACAGCCCGGCATAGTGGTGTGTTAAGCCAGGCAGGCCGTCAAAATTGACTTCGCGGGCGCTCATGGTGCTTCTCCTGTAGGGCTGAAATCCAGACCCGGCGACAGCGCGGCGGGCAGGGAAAGATCGACCGAAGCCAGCGAAGCCAGCGGCCACGCACAATAATCCGCTGCGTAAAACGCGCCGGGACGGTGGTTGCCGGAAGCACCAATGCCGCCGAAAGGCGCGGTGCTGGCGGCTCCGGTTAGCGGCTTGTTCCAGTTGACGATGCCCGCGCGCGCCTCAATCAGCAGCTGGTCAAACTGCTCGCGATTGGGCGAAATCAGCCCGCAGGAAAGGCCGTAGCGGGTAGCATTAGCAAGGCGGATCGCCTCGCTGAAGTCGTCATAGCGGATCACCGCCAACAGCGGGCCGAAGACTTCTTCATCCGGCAACGTCAACGCCGTCACGTCGATAATGCCCGGCGTCAGAAGCGCGCTCGTTTTCGATGGCCAGCGCATCGGCAGCAAAATCTTGCCGCCTGCAGCTACTCGCGCCTGCCATTCACTGTAGATATGCTCTGCCGCCTGCGGTGAAATCACGCTGCCCATAAAGGGCTGCGGTTCGGCATCCCAGCGTCCCGGCTCAATTTTTGCCGCCACGGCTGCCAGGCGGCGGAGGAACGCATCGCCCTGCGCGCCTCGCCTGACCAGCAGACGACGTGCGCAGGTGCAGCGCTGTCCCGCCGTGATAAAGGCAGACTGAATGGTTAGATGCACAGCGGCATCGATCGACTGAGGATCCTCAACGATCAGCGCGTTATTGCCGCCCATCTCCAGCGCCAGCATTTTTTCCGGCTGGCCAGCGAACTGCTTGTGCAGCTGATAGCCGGTCGCCGCGCTGCCGGTAAAGAGCACGCCATCCAGGGCGGCCTGGGTCAGCGTCCGGCCGCATTCGCCGCCGCCCTGTACCAGGTTCAGCACGCCATCCGGCAATCCCGCCTGTTGCCAAAGTTTGACCGTCTGCCCGGCAGTCATCGGCGTCAGCTCGCTGGGTTTAAATACCAGGGTATTACCGGCCAGCAACGCGGGAACGATATGTCCGTTCGGCAGATGGCCGGGGAAGTTATAGGGGCCTAACACAGCCAGCACGCCATGGGGCCGATGCCGCAGTTCATTGTCGCCCTGCTGCGTTTCCCCCGTTCGGGCGTGCCAGGCGTTAACGGAGATCGCGATTTTGTTGATCATCGCCTGCACTTCAGTAGCGGCTTCCCAACGCGGCTTGCCGGTTTCCTCGGCAATTGTGGCGGCCAGTGCGGCCTGATTTTGCTGAAGCAGCCCGGCGAAACGTTCTGCCAGCGCAACGCGTTCCCCAAAGGGACGTCTTGCCCAACCGGGAAAAGCGGCGCGCGCCGCCTCAACCGCTGCCGTTATTTGTGCCGGACTGGCGGCCCGACCCTGCCACAGCGGCCGTGCGTCAACAGGATCCTGCTTGCTTAAGGCTTCTCCGTCGCCGGTCAGCCACGCTCCGTTAATAAAATGGGTCATGCTTTTTTCTCCTCGCAGCCCAGAGTGACCACGCGCAGGCTGTCGCCCTGCCCGCAACGTAAAACAGCCGCCTGTTCCGACGTCAATGCTACCGTGTCGGCATGAGGATCGGCATTAATCAGCATGGCGCGGAAATCTTCGTAGCGTTCATTGCCCACCAGGCAAAGCGGCAATCTCTCATCAGCGGGTTGCCCAATCGCTGCGCGCACCTGCCGACTTTTGCGTATAGCCCGCACGCGATCGATCTCGCACTCCAGCGTCGGGCCGCCGTCAAAAATATCCACGTAGTTCTGATAGCGGAATCCCTCCGCTTCAAGCACGGCACGAGCAGGTGCCGTTTGCGGATGGGTCTGGCCGATGGTGGCCTGGGCTTCGGCTGAGAGATAGTCAATGTAAAGCGGATGTTTGGGCATCAGTTCGGCGATAAACGTTTTTTTCCCGGTGCCGCTCAGGTAGTCGGCCGTGGTAAAAGACATGGAAAAAAAGCGGCTGCCCACGCTTTCCCAGAACGGTGAATGCCCCTTTTCATCGCTGACGCCACGCATCTCCGCCACCACTTTTTTCATAAAACGATGACGAAAAGCGGCCATAAATAAAAAGCGGGATTTCGACAGCAGATAACCGTTTTTGCCGCTACGGTAGTCGGGATCAAGAAACAGCGTGCAGAGTTCGCTGCTGCCGGTGTGATCGTTGCTGAGTGATAACGTTGGCAGCACCTTATAGACGTTCAGCTCGCGAGAGGCGTGCACCTGCGTGCCCACGCGAAAGTTGTACCAGGGATCCTGCATGCCCACCGCCACCTCAATGGCGCAAATGCCAATGACCCGGCGCGTCTCCAACTCTTCTAACACAAAAACATACCCTTGTTCCGCCTGCGGCAACTGGCCCCGCCAGGTCTGAAGGGCACGCTCGATCCGGGCGCTCAGCGTGGCGCTGTCGGCAGGCAATGACGTCAACCCGCCACCGGTTTTACCGGCCAGCGTCATTAATTGTGCCAGGTCGTCATGCTCTACGGGACGGATGACCATCATGATAACGCTCCTCGCGTACGGCAGGTAAATTAAAAGTTTCAATAATGTTAATTTGGTGTACCACACTGTATGTTGCAGGCTTTGTGCCAGCCAGCAAAAAACTGCATAAAAAAAAGAGTGAAAATAAAAATCAAGGAGATAGGATTGGCTATTATTCACTTTAAGTGCATATAAAGTGAATACCGCCCAGGCGGCGCGGGCTGGCGAGACGGGAAATAAGCACAGTTATGCAACTGAACCGGTAAATAACGTTTTTGTGATCGCGAACGGGGTTTATTACTGGCTGAAGCGAATAGCGCCCTACAAGCGTGCAGGACGCACCAGAAGCTGGCAGGCACCTACGTCAGACGATGGTACTTATCTGGCACAGGCAAATCGGGGAGGTCGCGCTGGTTATTCATTTCCAGCAGATTGATTTCGATATTGATACACATCGCATCCATCGGCAGATGGTTATTGGCATAGCCAAAAGGCATTTCCAGCTCTTCTGCCAGGGTATCCAGCGACAGAAAGCTGTAGGCGATAAAAACCGACACCAGCGGCGTCATATAGTGCAGATCCGGTACCAGCGCGAAAGGCAGCAGCGTACAGAACAGGTAGACGGTCCGGTGCAGCAGCAGGCCGTAAGCGAACGGCACCGGCACGCTGGCCAGTCGCTCGCAGCCGCCCAGCACCAGCGAAAGCTGGTGGATACTGTTATCGAGCTGCGCGTAAACGATGTCGGAAATGGCGCCGCTGCGCCGCTGGTCGGCCAGCCATTGAGAAATTTTCAGTTCAATGGCATTTGTACGCGCGCGCCGACGCAGAATATCCGCGGCCTCGTCGCCCAGAAAACGGCTGAGATCCGCCTGCGCATCGGTACGCCGGAGCTGGTGCTTAAGGCTATAGCAAAAGGCCATCAGCAAAGAGGCGATCCGCGGCGCATCGGCCGGTGAAATCGCCAGCACCTGGCGCTGAATATCCCGGCAGGTAATCAGCAGGCTGCCCCACAGCTGGCGCGCCTCGGAAAAGCGGGCATAGCAGACGCTGTTACGAAAGCCGAGGAAGATAGCGATAGAGACACCGAGCAGGCTGAAAGGCGCCAGCGTCAGCTTTACGCCCAGCGTTTCATACCAGTCCAGACAAAAAATGGCGATAATCGACATCAGCAGGTTCAGGCCAAGCCGGAAAAGAATGCCGGGCAGAACGGAACCGTGCCACGAAAACAGACGGACAAACCAGTGACGATGCGGACGAACAATCATATTAAGCCAGCCGTAATTTTTTCAGAAAGAGTGGCAAATTTTCTCTGCCCTGCCCGGCTATTTTTGTAATAACCGTCACATCAGGCGGCCTGCGTATTCAGGGCGCCAGCAAATTGAATTCGCCCGCGTCAGAAGACTGTAACGTGACCGGCGGCGTCAGCTTCAGGGTAATCCAGTTTGAGGTGACCCGCTGCTGCCTGCTGTCCTCAACGGTAACCGACAGGTGATATTCGTTGGTCGCCTCCGGCGAGCTGTCCCAGGCCGGAACAATAATACTCCAGCCGTCGGGGCTGATGTTGTTCGCCGGCGGAGTCAGGCTCAGCGCCTGGGTATCGCCCTGCCAGCTAATTGCTTTAAGCGGGTTGGCCTGGCGAATTTGCAGCTTCAGCGGCAGCGTTTCGCCCGGCTGTACCTGCCACGGCGGCGTCGCCAGGAATACCGACAGCGTTTTCCGCTGGCGGAACTCCATAACCGGCAGATTGCTGCGCGTTACCGCATCATAGCGGCTGCCGCTCAGCGAACGCGCAGCGGCCACGTTATCCGCCGACAGCTGTTTGCTCAGCGCTACCCCAATCTGATAGTTCATTTTCAGTCCAAGCTGATCCTGCTTTTCGCCGCTGTCCGCCGTCTTGTGGGAGGCGATTAGTGTAAACAGCGGCACCGGCGTATAGCTGACGCCCACCTTGATGGCAGAAGGGTTGCTGGTCTGCGTGCCACTGTTGAACAGGTCAACATGGTTACCCAGATAGCGCTCATAGCTGAGCGAAACGCCAAGCTGCTGATAAAAAGGTAAATAGCCCTGTGTAGTGATGTCATAGCCACGCGCCATGCGCATCTCCTGCGTCATCGACCGCTGCTGCCAGCCGGAAAGCGGCTGATAATAGTTGGCAGAGAAGCGCAAATAATGACTCCAGGCTTCTGCGCCCAACGAACCGCGCTGCAGGTTTTCAGTAAACAGGTCGTCGACAAAAGCGTTGTAGCCCAGCCGCCAGTTGCCCGTCAGCCAGCGCTGTCCCAGCCCGGCACTCCCCACCAGCCCGTCATCCATCTGCTCAACGCCCAGCTGGCTGAACGTCAGATACTGATAGTTATCCTGCCACGGGGTGATCAGTTGCGCGGACGAGCCGTCAAAATGGCCATTGCTGTCCACCAGCAACGACAGGTTGGCCTGACCGTAGGGAGAAAGCAGCTCTTGCCCCTCGTTTTCGACGCGCCGCGTCGCCTCATCGCGGAAATGATTGAAGGCCCATACGCCCGCCTGGCTGCTCAGCGATTTATCTTCCTCACTGTTCATGCTGGCCTCGCCGATGCTTTTCATCGCCTGTGCAATGCGTTTTTCCAGCGCCTGGTCCGAGCCGGTGCTGCTGCTGCCGAGATCGGGTAACTCACTGGCAAAGCGGGCAGGATCGGCAAAAGGTGCATCGGCGACGCGAGTCTCGGTTATCAGCGCCTGTGCCAGTGGCGGCAGCGCCATCAGCACGGACGACAGCAGTATTTTCGCGGTAAGGGGGAAAGCAGTTAGTTTTTTCATCACATTATTGGTGGTTGTTAAGCCTTTTTCTGCACAGAAAACCTGGATGTGGATCACAAAAAATAGCTTAACACTTTTATTTTGCCAGCGGCACCCGTTGTGCCTGACGGACGGCTGCTGGCGGGGTGGCGATTTATCGACCAGGCTTTGCCCAGGCCCCGTCACCAGGAAATCTTTGATGAAAAAACGACTCCTTGCTGCAACGCTGCTGCTGACAACCGCCGCCGCGTCTGCTGCCCCGATTTTTACGCTCAGCTCCCCTGATTTCAACGATAACGCGCGGATGGCGAAAAAATTTGCCGGTGCGGCCAAAGATAACGCCAGCTGTACCGGAGAAAATATTTCTCCGGCGCTAAGCTGGAATACCCCGCCCGCAGGCACCAAAAGCTTTGCGCTGATAGTGACCGATCCCGTAGGAGCAAAAGGGTTGGGCGTCGATCATCTGGTGGCCTACAACATTCCCTTCCAGCGTACCAGCTTTGCACAGGGCGAATTGACCCACGGCAAAGGGTATACGGGCGGAAAAAACTCGCCGGGCACTCTGCATTATCACGGCCCCTGTCCGCCCGTCGGCAGCGGCGAGCATCACTATAACTTTACGCTCATCGCCACCGACTTACCGGCGAACGGACTGGAGCAGGGATTGACCCGCGAGGCGCTGTTCGCCCGCCTGAAAGGCCATACGCTGGGGGCGGCTGGCCTGATTGGGCGCTTCGGCAACGACTGACCTCCACCGTTCAAAAGTGAATACCGCAGGCAGTTGCGTCGAAAGGTTTGCTCTGAGCCGGCACTGCCCTACGCGCTGATTGCCCCCGCAAGGCCAGGCGCCGCCGTCAGGCTGGCTTCATGATAGAAGTGACAACGTCACCGATTATCGGCGGCGTAGCGCGCCGAGCCGACTGCGCACGCCTGCCCGGCCAGCTCTTTGCCCTGCGTCATAAAGCTGAACATCGCCCCAGCGTAGCCGCTCCTCCTGGCTCACAGGCGTGGTCGATTATCGCAAAGCCTGAATTTAACTGCTGGCGGATCGCCTGGCTAAAGTACGTTATGGCATATGCGAGGTTGAGTTGAACGTTTCGGATGGGCTGACGCAGCGCGAAGAGCGCTCAAGGCCGCAAAGCGCGATAGCAATCAGGGCTGGATAAGCGGCTTTGGCCGCCCTGATAATGGGCACGCTGCGGCAGTCTGCCGGGCCCCTGACCGGTGGCCGCAGTCACCTCTCGTTCCCGCCCCGGGCTCTTCGCCAAATAGCGCCCCTGTAAGCGGAGCCGGAGATTGCTCACGCTGCAGGCCGGCGCGGCGGTCAGCTCGCCCGTATGCAGCATATTATTGCGTTCGGCTGTTTCACATTGGCGGGAAACAAGCAGCCAGATAACGGCGTAGGAGGGGGCAGCCTGCATCTTGCTCTCCTTTCCTGTTTTAAAAGGCGTAAGAAGCCCTGTCCGTACACATTATTCCGCTAAACTGATAAAAATCATCGGGAGCTGTCAATAACATGTTACGCCCTCGTTCGCAATTGTTCCCATTCTCAAAAGCGTCATGTAGACTAAATGCAAATTTATCTTTCTGTAAAACAGAATGATTTTTACGCGGCGGCCCGACCGTCCGTGAAGAGTGGATTGTAGCCTTAACCACTGACGATATTCACGAGGATCAATGTGAAAACAAGCATCGCGTTAACCCTGCTGGCAGTGCTCGCCCTGTCCGCCTGTAAGGCTCCCGCTCCCCCTGTCACGGACGATACGCTGGTGACCTCCAGCGTTGATGGCGTGACGCTGACGCATCGTCATGCGATCCTGGCTCCGCAATCCTTTACGCCGGTTAATGAGACCTACCGGGCGCTTTATAACGCCTCGGTAATGAATCGGCCAGATTTCGGCGGCAGCCTGGTCCGTTATCTTGAAAACGGTAAGCCTTTCACCGTGCTGGGCGAAGTGGAAAACCACTGGCTGGCTGTCGCCGAGCCAGACCAGCAGGAGCTGATCGGCTATGTGCCTTTCAAAGCCGGCGTGAAAAGCGACCTTTATGAGGCCACGCTGCGTAGCGATCGGCCCCGCCCGCGCAAAACCAAAAAGGTGTGCGTAGATGTCGGCGGACAAAGCAAAGCCTGTCGCAATACCGACACGGCCACCTGGATCCTGGAATAGGCGCGGCCCGCAGGGATCGCCCATTCTGAGAAAGCAAAAGGCGCCTTGCCCGCCACCTGGATGAGAAAGTAAAGCCTGATGACCCCGGAACACCACGCTGACGTGCCTGCCACCGTCAGCCAGGAAAACCCGCTACTCGCCGCCGCCGCGCCTTTGCTGAATGCAATCGTGCAAATTCGCCTGGCGGCAACCCATGACGACCCTGCTGGCCTGCGTCAACAACTGGTGGATGAGATCCGCCAGTTTGAAGCACGCTGTAAACGGGCCGGCCTGCCCTTTGATATGATTATTGGTGCCCGCTACTGCCTGTGCAGCGCACTGGATGAGGCGGCAGCCCAGACACCGTGGGGCACCCGTGGCGTCTGGTCGGGCAACGGCCTGCTGGTCACGTTTCATAATGAAAGCTGGGGCGGCGAAAAAGTGTTTCAGCTGCTGTCGCGTATTTCGCAGACGCCAGCCCAGCACCTGTGGCTGCTTGAAACCATCCATTATTGTCTGCTGCTGGGCTATGAAGGCCGCTATCGTGCGGTAGAACAGGGCCGGCTGCAGCGCGACGCTATCCGTACTCGCCTGGCACAGCTGATTAGCGACACGCGCGGTGCGCCAGTACCGGTGCCGCCACTCCAGCCGCAGGAACCCGTCGGGCAAAATACGCTGTGGCGTCCACCCGTTCCGCTTTGGGCGAGCGTGGCGCTGGCGGCTTTTCTGGCCGGACTGATTTATTCAGGACTGAACTGGCGGCTGGGCAATGCCGCTGAACCGCTGCTGCGCGCCATCTGGGAAACGCCCCTGCCCAATAATGAAATCGCCCGTAGCAGCTCGACCCAGGCACTGTTGGACCTGCGGCAACGGCTGGACGATTTGATTGCGACAAGGCAGCTTGACGTAGCCGACGGCACCAACGGCAGCAAAGTGATTATCGCTTCAGATAAGCTTTTCCGCCCATCGGGCAGTGATTTACTGCCTGAGGGCCGCGCGCTGGTGACTCGCGTTTCGGCCGCAATGGATAATATCAAAGGCACCGTGCTGGTCAGCGTCTATACCGATAATCAGCCGGTCCGCTCGGCGCATTTTGCCTCTAACTACGAATATTCGCTTGCGCAGGCCCATAGCGTCAGCGCGCTGATGCGCCAGCAGATGCTGGCGCCAGGCCATTTGATCCGCAGCGAAGGCCGTGGCGACAGCAACCCGCTGTTGCCTAACGACAGCAGCGAAAACCGGGCGCGCAACCGCCGGGTTGAAATCGTGCTGTTACCGGCACCTGAAGTCCAATCCAGTCAGGCGGAGAAACACTGATGCCTTCCCTCTTTTTTTCCCTTTTTTCCAGCCGGTTGCTGTGGGGCTTTTTCGGCATCACGGCGCTTTGTGCGCTTATCTGGATGACGGGGCCGCTGCTGTCACTGAACGATATTCACTGGCTGGAAAGCAGCACCAACCGGCAAATCGCTATCGGGCTGTGCTATTTCTTGTGGATCATTTTCCAGCTGATCCCCCAGCTTTATCGCGCCTGGTTTAATAGCAAGCTGCTGAACAACCTGCAAAAAAACAGCCTTGAGCATGCAGAGCAGGCGGCAGCAGAAGAGCTGCTTAGCGCGCTGTTCAGCGAGGCCGCAACCCTGCTGAAGAAAACGCATTTCCCGGGCCGTCGGCAGGGGCGCAATCGCGGCTGGCTGCAACGGTTTAGTGCGCAATATCTCTATCAGCTGCCGTGGTACATCATCGTCGGCGCTCCGGGTGCAGGCAAAACCACGGCGCTGCTTAACTCCGGACTGGGGTTCCCGCTGGGCGACTCGGTCGGCAGAAGCGCCCTGCGTGGCGTAGGCGGCACCCGCCACTGTGACTGGTGGTTTACCGATGAAGCCGTGCTGCTGGATACGGCCGGACGCTATGCGTTACAGGAGAGTCAGCGAGCCAAAGACGCCAGCGAGTGGCAGACGTTTATCTCCCTGCTGAAGCGCTACCGTGCCCGTCAGCCTATTAATGGCGTGATCATGACCATCAGCGTAGCCGATCTGCTCAGCGACTCGGCTGATGCACGCTACGTGCAGGCCGCGGCGCTGCGCAGCCGAATGAAGGAACTGCACCAGCAGACCGGCATTCATTTTCCCGTCTATGTCATGGTCACTAAAACCGATTTACTGAAAGGGTTTATGAGCTACAACGGCACGCTGGATAAGAGTCAGCGTGACGGGACATGGGGCTTTACCTTCCCCTGGGAACCCGATCGCGTCAGCGAACCGCCCATTAGCACCCAGTTCGATCGGCAATTTCGTGAGCTGACCGCGCGTTTGCAGGCTGATTTAGCCGGAAAAATGGCCAAAGAAAGCGATTTAACCCAGCGTGCGGACTGCTTTTTATTCCCTCAAGAGTTTGCTTCGCTGCGGCCTTTACTGGCGGAATATCTGGAAATTGTTTTTGCGCCGGAAAAAGAGGGGCTGCCCTGGGCACCGCGCGGGCTGTTTTTCACCAGCGGTACGCAGGAAGGGCTGCCTTTCGACCGTATTATGGGTGAGCTAACGCGTAAGCTACAGCTCCCGCAGGCCACCAGCCACTCTATCGCCAGCTGGGATACGGTGAACCGAAACGCGCCCATTCCGGCCAACAAAGGACAGAGCTATTTTATTCATTCCCTGCTCAGCGATCTGATTTTCCGGGAGAGCGGCCTTGCCGGTAGCGATCGAAGCTGGGAATACCGTAACCGTCTGCTGCACTGGGCAGGCTATGCCTCGCTGGCGCTGGCGCTGGTGATTGCCACCCTGCTCTGGACCACCAGTTATTATAAAAATCAGCACTATTTGCAGCAGGTTGAGGCCCGGCTTGCGCCGGTCGATCGTCAGGCACAGCGGCTGGTGAACAATAACAACGGTGATATCCTGGATCTGCTACCCTTCTTAAATAGCCTGGTAGCGCTGCCGCAAAGCGACAACTTCTCACTGGACGATCCGCCACTGAGTATGCGGGGAGGGCTTTACCGTGGTGACCAGATTAGCACGGCCGCGCTGGGCTTTTATCAGAATGCGCTAAAGACCCTGTTACTGCCGCGAGTGGCGCAGAATATTACCCAGGCGCTACGTAATGATAAAGGCGACGACAATGATTTCAGTCGTAACGCCCTGCGCGCTTACCAGATGCTTTATCAACCGAGAAGCTATGACGGCGAGTTTTTACGCGGCTGGGTGATGCAGAATCTGCAAAGAACGCTGCCTGCCAGCGTAACGACCCGGCAGCTGCAGCAGCTGGACTGGCATTTAAGCCAGCTGCTGGATCGCCAGATCCAGACCTCGCCCTTTGTCAGGGACAATGCGCTGATTATGCGCAAAATGGCCGTGAGTATTGATAGCGTGGGCAAGCAGGATGCAGGCACCGCGGCAACCTCGGGTTCGTCGCTTAAGGCTACGGACCCCTAGCGGGAAGGGGATAACCATGCGGGAAAAAAGTATGCTGGGCTGGTACGGCAAACTGCCAGGCACCGGCGATTTTTTGCAGCGTCGCCTGCCGGAGCCTGTCGTGGCCAGCTGGTCAAACTGGTTCCAGCTCGGCCTGGCGCACTGGCATCACCATGGCGAGACGGTAACCGAACTTTTTAGTCGTGCACCCGTGTGGAACTTCGCCCTGCCCGCCACGCTTGGCGTACAGCGGGTGCAGATTGGTTGCCTGGTGCCTTCGCGCGATCGCGTTGGCCGTAGCTGGCCTCTGATTGCCCTGCAGAGCGTGCCGGTCAGGCACTGGCATCCGGCGCAGCTTGCCGTTTCCGGCGACTGGTTTCGCACCCTGGGCGAAACGTTGTACGGCGCCGTCTCGCAAACCTGTACGCCAACCCAGCTTGAACAGGCGCTATTGGGCCTGCCGCCGCTGTCGCTCCCCGGCACCAGCCGCTCCGATATTATGGACGTTATCGGATATCAGGATCTACCCTGTACGCTGGCCTGGCATGAGGTAGCTAACAGTTTTGACCCTATGCGCTATACCAGTTACTGGTGGACTAACCAAAGCGATGGCTATCCTTTAGCAAGCCATAAACACAGCGGTAATCTTACCGCCCGGCTCTTTACACAACTCTTTGACCCGGCCGCCGTCGCGCAGCCGGGTCGTCATGGACTCTATCCACCGATGTTTGAATAGGGTGATCCGATGACCCATGTTTCAGGAAAAGCGCATGCGATTTACCCTTGTTGAGAGCAAAACCGAGGCGCCTGTTACCGTCTGTGATTTTGCTCCGCCCGGCGGCACGATAGGCCGAAGCGTGGATAACGATCTGGTTCTGCCGGACAGTGAGCGTGCTATTTCACGTCTTCAGGCAGTGGTACAAGTTGCCGGAAACGGAGAATGCCGGTTAACCAATCACGGCAGCGTGATAGCCATTCTTCATAACCATATGCCGCTGGCACGTGGAAAGCAGATCTCGCTGCATCATGGCGATTTGCTGGGGATCGGTGATTACCAGATTGTGGTCAGCGATCCAACCCGGATCAAAGAAGAACCCTTCACCGATGTCGATCCGCTGACGCTGTTTAGCGAAGATCGGGCCATGCCGGAGGATCCTTTGGGGATCCTCAATGAGCAGGTACCCATTGTCATGCCGCTCCCGGAGCGAGAAGCCTCGCCCGTGCGGCAACAACACCGTCCCGGCGATGCCCGTCTGGATATAGACCCCGTCACCCACGAACCGGCCCACAGTGAGCGTACTGCCGGAGAAAGCAATGAGCAGCGGCTACTAGCTGCGCTGATGGAAGGAATGGGGCTGGAAAACGGGCCGGGGAAACCGCCTTTCACCGAAGAGCAAATGCGCACCACCGGCAGAATGCTGAGCCTGTTTTCACAAGGCACGGTCGCCCTGCTCTCCTCCCGCTCCATTCTCAAGCGCGGCGTGAAAGCGGAAATGACCATGATCCTGAATGAGGCCAATAATCCGTTTAAGATCCTGCCCTCGGGCAAAACGGTGCTGATGCAGATCTATCAGAGCCAGATGCCGGGCTTTATGCCGCCCGAACAGGCGGTGCGCGATGCGCTGGTCGATTTACAGGCGCACCAGCTGGGAATGATTGCCGGGATACGGGCTATTATCGCCGCCATGCTGCAGTCGTTTAATCCGCTGCGGCTGGAAGATCATGCCCGCCGCGATGGCAATCTGCCCCGAATTGGCCTCAGCGCCATGAAAAAAGCCGCCCTGTGGGATTATTTTTTGCGTCACTATCGAAATACTTCTGGCGAAATTGAAGATGATTTCCATACCCTTTTTGGGGATGCCTTCCTGCAGGCCTATGATGTAGAAGTGAATCAGTACAAAGATTCTCAGATCAGACCGGAACAAGAATGAAAATAGATCATGCCTCTACGTCGCAAACGGGCGCGCGTGAGAGTAATCAGGATGAAACTGGCGCACGCGTAGGCGAACACTCCGCGTGTTTCCTGGTGTGTGACGGCGTTGCCGGGACGGCTGGCGGCGATCGGGCTGCCCGCATTGTCCGCGACGTCCTTTTAGCAAAAACCGTTGATAGCGCTTTTACCGCCTGCGACAGCAAGGCCTGGGTGGAAGAGGCGGAACAGACGCTCCGCCTGGCGCAGAGGGAAAATCTGAATTTTGAGCGGATGAGCACCACCCTGGCGGCCCTGTTTATTGAGCGGGACCGGCAGCTGGCCTGGTGGGCACACGCGGGTGACAGCCGCGTGTACCACTTCCGCCGGGGGTTCATTCATACCGTCACACGTGACCACAGTCTGGCCCAGCAGCTAAAGGATGCGGGTGTAGATAATACCGGCATTAACAGTAACTTACTTTATAATGCAATGGGCGCGGAAGCGAAGCAGCCCGTCAGCTACAGTGAAGTGATGCCGCTGGAAGATGGCGATGCTTTTTTGGTCTGTACCGACGGCTTTTGGTGCAACCTGCAGCCCGGCGAAATGGAACAGGCTCTGCGCATGGTCAGCTCGCCGCAGGAGTGGCTAGCGCTGATGCATGAGGCGATCAATCGCAGCGAAAAAAAAGATAATTTAAGCGCGGTAGCTGTTTGGGTTGGCTCGCCGCAGGATACCACCCTGTTACAATCGATGACGGATTCTGCTCGTTTTCTTCCGTCGCGTGATTAACCAAGGAACGCTATGAAATTCTGGTTGCCGGCTGTCACCCTGTTGTTTGCAACTACCGCTCAGGCGGAAGATTACCGCGTGGTTTATTCCCCCAGCCTGGCGCTGGAAGTCTTTATCGATAACGTAGCAGGTAACGCGCCGAAAGACTGGTGTCAGGAGAATGTCCATCTGCGTATCGTTTCTGGTAAAAGCAAAGAGTCGCATGTGCTGAACAGCTTTTTGCCGCGCGTAGGCAAGCTGCTGAACAATCAGTGCGGCAAGCTAAACGAACTGCCCTGGCAGATGACCAATGAGGCTGGCTCCGTGCTGGCTTCCGGGACGGCAGCCAAAGTGCAAAACTGGCGGCCGATTGTTATTGCCGATGGCACCGTCACGGCCACGACCGGAAACGCCGAACCTTTGGATCTGTCGCAGCCAGCCAACAGCGCTCCGCTGCAGCATTTCGATCTGCCGCGAGGCTGCCATTTCCGGACCTGGTGGGATGAAAAGGGCCAGTCGCTGTTTATTCCTGACGACCGCCACCTGAGCTGCTCAACGGAAGGCTGGCTGGAAGGCAAAAGCGAGCTGACGCTGGCGAGCAATGGCAAAAGCCAGACGATACCCGTGCAGTTCTATCAAGGCTTTCCTTTACGTAACGTGCACCCGTCTACGGGCGAACTGACTATCGTTGCCGCCAATAATCAACGCCTGGTCGTAGCTAAAAAAGAAGCCCCCGACAGCTGGCTGCTGTTAACGTTTAACCCGCTGCTGCACGTCTGGTCTTTTGACGGAGCGCTGCTGGTAAAAATGAGCAAAAGTCAGGCAAGCGATGCGGCCCTGCTGAAAAGCCGCGTTGAGGCACTGCGTAAAACCTGGGGTAACCTGATCGATTCGCAAGTGAAAGTAAATGTGCTGCTGGTGAACGACCTGCATGCAGACCTGGCCGATCCGGCTATTGGCGCCTGGCGCACCGTTAACTGACCGCATTTTCCCGCAGGGTGAAAAGTCGCTAACGCTTAGAGAGTGTTTACTATGTCGGCAAACGATAAGAAAAACGTGCCTAATGCCCTTCCGGCCGGGCACCGTTTTAATGAATTTGAAATTAAAGAGGTTATCGGTGGCGGCGGCTTCGGCATTGTCTATCGTGCCTGGGATCATCTGCTGGAACGCACCATAGCCATTAAAGAGTATTTGCCGGTATCGCTGGTCTCGCGCGATGAGAAGCTGACAATTACCCTACGTGGCGAACGCTACCAAAAACTGTTTACCGCCGGGCTGAACAGCTTTATTCAGGAAGCGCGTCTGCTGGCCCGCTTTAACCACCCTGGCCTGCTGCACGTGCTGCGCTTCTGGGAAGAAAACGGCACCGCCTATATGGGCACGCTTTACTACAGCGGCATGACGTTAAAAGAGTGGCAGCTGGGCAGCCCTGAAACCCTCACCGATGCCTGGATCCGCCAGCTGTTGCCGCCGCTTTTTGGCGCTATTGATACGATCCATCAGGCCGGCTATCTGCATCGCGATATCTCGCTGGACAACATTCAGATTCAGGATAATCAGCTGCCGGTACTGCTGGACTTCGGCTCCGCCCGCAAAACCATCGGCAACCTTTCCGATCAGACGGAAATTATGCTTAAGCCCGGCTATGCGCCGATTGAGCAGTACAGTGAAGAGAGCGACAGCGATCAGGGGCCGTGGACGGATATCTACGCGCTGGGCGCGGTGCTGCACACGTTAGTTACCGGCAATCCGCCACCGGTTAGCGTGGTTCGCTGTATCGAAGACCGCTATCAGCCATTGACCCAGCTGCGCCCTGAAGGATTTTCTCTGCCTTTGCTGAACGCCATTGACCGCGCGTTGGCGATGAAACCACAAGATCGCCCGCAGACGGTTGATGAGTTTGCCGAACTGATTGCCCTGCCGGTCAGTACAGTAGAAGAGCTGGTCACCAGCGTGACGCGGGTGCCCGAAGAGAGCATGATGCCGGACGGGATACCGGAAGCGCCGCCAGAAGCGCAAATCATCGCCGTGGCGCCCGCCTCTGCCAGCGCAGAATATGCTTCGCTGCGCCACCACAAGCTGGCAAAACCGCTGATGATTGCCGCTGGCGTCGCGGTACTGGCGCTGATCGGGCTGGTTGTTGCGCTTAACCATGACAACGAGGCTTCCGCGCCGGAGCAGTCTGCAGCCGCGGACAATGCAGGCAGCGCCACGCCTTCGCCTCCTGCGGCGTCAGTGGATAAAGCAAGCCTTGCTACGGTTTACCTCAAACTGGCCAGTGGCGAAACGGTGCTGCTGAACGGCCACGCCGTTGAGGTAAAGCCGAACAGCAACGGTTATGCC